>JAZNYU010000246.1:0-10897 GCA_045594605.1 Eubacteriales bacterium | reverse complement strand
TTCTTCTTTTATTTACACTTGTAACCTTCGGTATCCACCGCGTTAAAACCAAGCAAGAAATCGAACTCCTCAAAGAGAAGGGGTACTACAATCCCGTGTCGGTGGGGGACTACTGCCTCAACGTTGCAAAATTCGGCAACGAAAACGGCAAGCATACCATCGTCGGGCTTGCCGGGAACGGCATGGGGGATTTTGCAGTCACCGCAAGGCAAATGACCGCTTCTCTCGAGGCGGATAACCTGGTTGTGTTCGTCGACCGTGCAGGATACGGCTTCAGCGATGACACCGACAATGAAATGACGCTTGAATACATTGTAGAGGACTATCGAAAAGCCTTGAAAAATGCAGGCATTGAAGGGCCATACGTCCTGATGCCGCACTCAATTGGCGGTGCGTATGCAAATTATTGGGTCAGTCAGTATCCCGATGAGATCGAAGGCATCGTTTTTGTGGACGGCTCACAATTGAATGCAACCGCGTTTGAGGAGGAAGAGCCCTACAAGGTTGGCTTTGGCGACCGTTTTTTGGCGTTGCTTGCAAAATTGGGCTTTAGCCGTTACGTGTTGCGCGAGTATTCCTATCATTATCCCGACAATTACACCGAGGAAGAGCAAATGCTTGGCGATGCACTCACGCTGATGACACTGGATTCCATCGCGCCCGTTTCCGAGGATTCCAAGCTTGCCGAAAACGCACAAAAGGCGTTTGCTTCCATTGTTACAAACGAAGTTCCAAAGGTCTATATTTGCGCAAGCTGGGGCATTCGAACCGAAGAGGAGCTGCGCGATATGTGCCAATGGATCAACAGACAAATTGAGATCAACAACCTTGACGTAGAGCAGCGTCCTCTGGAATATGAGCCTGAATTCCTTGCCGAGATTCTTGCAGATTATCAAAGAGTGAGAGAGGAAAGCCTTTTTCCTTACATAGAAAAGATGGGCAACTGTGAGATCGCTTATCTTGCAGGCGATCACATGATTTATCAGCAAAAGCCCGAGGAGTGCGGAGAGATCCTCAAGGAATTTTTAGCAGGCTTGGACCAATAAGGTCAACCGCCCCGATACATAGCAAAAGCAAGCACGAGTAGCATACACACCACCGCCTGCACAACCTTTGCTCCCAGATAGGGACGGATAGAGAGGCTGTGCCCGTCACAGAGGGAGAGCATTTGGCAGTGAATGGACACCCCCGACCATCCCACCGCCGCGCCTGTCAGGATCATGGCAAGCCGACGGTCTGCAAGGCTTGCAGACGCACCCACGCCGCCCGAAAGCTCCAAGAGCGAAGAGAGGATGGCGTGGGTGTTTTCGTTTGCTCCAAAGCGCCCGAGTATCAGCGTGACCGCCCCCGAAAGGGTAGAAAAGAACACCACGTACGCGCAGATCAGGAGTGTGCTCACCGTTGCGTTTTTCACAGCTATGGGGAACATTCCCGCATCAAAACGGATGGGGGCGAGTGGCTCTTTGGCAGCTTTCTTCGTTTCCTTTTTGCGCCGTTTTTGCACACCGTATAAGAGAATTCCGCTCAAAAGCGCTCCCGAAATGGCAGAAAGATAAAGAAAGACACCAAATTTCGCATCCTGCCAAAGGGTAGTTCCTACGGTGCCCAACAGAAACGCCGAGGAGGGGATGGAGGAGCAAGCCATGGCGCGCTCACATTCGTCGCGCGAAAGCGTGCCTTTTTCGTGGGCAAGAATGGCGCACCGTGCCCCTACGGGAAAGCCGCACAAAAGCCCCAGCACCACCGCGCAGCATCCTGCGCGAGAAAGTCCCAACAGCTTGCCGAGCGGTCGGGAGAGGGGAGAGAGCAGCCATTCCCCCACACCGCTTGCCACCAACAATTCCGAGAGCACCATAAAGGGGAAGAGCGAGGGCACGACCGCGCGCGCACAGAGCGTGAGTCCCTCTCGCATACAGTCCGCGGCGACGTCCGCGCGGCGTAAGAGCAGGGCAAGGCTAAAAAGCAATAAAAACACCAGGCAGAACGTCCCGAGGCGTGGGCGTTCTGCCTTTTTTGTGTGGATCGGTTCTCGTGTCATTTTGCCTCTCTCCTTTGCATAAAATGTGTGTTGATACACCTTACGCGCGCAGCTTTCGTTTTATTCCGCGCGACATAGGAGAGGGGGAGAAACATGGCAAAAAATGAACAACGCAGTGCAAAAAACGAAAAAAAGGAGCATTCTTCCTGGCGCGAGAGCGACCTGCTTTGCGCTGATAGCATCCTTTTGCGCGGTGAGGGGAGCGCGGTGCTTTACGGCTGCGGAAGGATCCTTTTTTACGCGAGAGAGCGCATCTGCTTTTCGATGGGGCGGCGCGCGGTCTCGGTGTTTGGCGAGGAGCTGCGCTGTACGGTCTTTTCCCCTGCGGGTGTGACAGTCGAGGGCAAGATCGCAGGTGTTCTGTACTGTGATGCCGCATGCGCAGGATCCTGCCCTCTTGTGTGCCGAGAGGAGGGGGAGGAATGAGCATCGCTCTGTTTTTGCGCGGGAGCTGCACGGTCGCCGTCCCTGCTCCTCACCGCACGGCGGCAATGAATTTATGCCTGCAAATGGGCTTGCAGTATAGCGACTTTCGGTGGTGTGAGGATGGCAGCATCCGCTTTTGCTGCACTTCTCCGTCGGCGCGCCGTTTTCTTGCCGCCGCGCACAAAAGGGATATTGAAGCCGAACTTGTCGCACGCCGTGGGTTGCCTCGCTTTCTGGGGCAGGTGGCAGAGCGCAAAGGGCTTGTCGTGGGTGCTGTTTTGGCGGTTGTGCTGATCGTTTTGTCGGGGCTTTTCGTTTGGGACGTACAGGTGAGCGGCAACGCGGAATTGACCGAGGGGGAGATCATTGAAGAGCTGCGCGCTTGCGGCTTTGGCGTTGGGAGCTATCTGCCTGCCTTGCGTGTGCGTGAGATCGAGAACCGCGTGCTGATGGCATCCGAGCGTATCGGCTGGCTCTCTATCAACACTGTGGGGACGGTCGCGCGTGTGCAGGTCATTGAGCATCTTGTGGGGGAGGATGCAGGGGATAGCCAATCCGTTGGCAAACGCCCTGCCAACCTCGTTGCCCTGTGCGACGGGCAGATCGAATACTTCGAGCTATACCGCGGAAACGCGATGGTAACGGCAGGGCAGGCGGTCAAGGCGGGGGAGCTTCTTGTCAGCGGTCTTTATGACAGTCAAACGGGTGGCTTTCGATACACGCGCGCCGCAGGGCGTGTTCTGGCGCGCACGCAACGGGTGCTAACGGTGGAAATTCCGCTCGTTTACGAGGAAAAAGTGTATGAAGAGTCCATTTTAGAGGGACTCACGGTTCATTTTTTTGATTTTTCATACAAATTTTTCAAAAATAGTGGAAATCAAGATATATTATGTGATATAATAAAATATAATTCTAATTTAGGGCAGCTTGGCAACAATCGGCTTCCCATGTCCTTTTCGCGCACCGAGATCCATCCGTATCATCTTGAGGAGAGGCAACGCAGTGCCGAGGAGGCATTAGAGCTTTGCTATCGGGAGCTGGAGCTTCAGTTGAGCGAGCTTTCGGGTGACGTTCAGCTTTTGCAAAAGGAGATCACCACCGAGGTAAGGGATGGCTCCGTTGCTTTGGTTTGCACCTTGACCTGCATTGAAAATATTGCCGTGGTGCAGGAATTTGAAATCGTTGAGTAAGCATCGAAAGGAACTAGCGTGAAAGTTTAACAATCAAAATTTCAAAACGCACCTCTTTCACGCGCAAAATTCCCTAAAAATGGGACACCCATTTTTGTCGCAAGCGACACGGGAATTTCACCATTATTTTGTGCTGCCGCGCAGCGGCAGAATGGAGAACTTTATGAACCGTAAAATTATCCGTATGGAGCATATCGGTGCCACCGCCAAGATCTTTGGCAATTGCGACAGCAACGCGCACCGCATTGAAAAACAGTTTGGCGTAACGCTGCGCAACCGTGAGACCGAGTCGGGTGACTCGATCATTATCGAGGGCGAGGATCAGGAAATGCTGAATGCCGCCGCCGATTGCGTGGCATATCTGCACGAACTTTGCGCAAAGACCGAGGTCATCACCGAGCAGTCCTTGCAATACGCCATTGATATGATTGCCGGCGGTCAGGCTAAGGAGCTTGCGGCTCTTGGAGATGCCTGCATCTGCATTACCACGCGTGGCAAGCCCATCAAGGCAAAAACGCTGGGGCAGCAGCAATATATCGATTCCATCCGCAAAAACACCATCGTTCTCGGTGTTGGTCCTGCGGGCACGGGTAAGACCTTTCTCGCCGTTGCTATGGCGGTCAAGGCTTTGCGTGAAAAGCAGGTAACGCGCATCATTCTCACGCGCCCCGCGATCGAGGCAGGCGAAAAACTTGGCTTTTTGCCCGGTGACCTGCAAAGCAAGATCGACCCCTACCTGCGCCCCTTGTATGACGCCCTTTACGAAATGCTGGGCGCCGAGACCTATCAGCGCCTGCAAGAAAAGGGAACCATCGAGATCGCTCCCTTGGCGTATATGAGAGGCCGCACGCTGGACGATTCCTTTATCATTCTCGATGAGGCGCAAAACGCCACCCCCGAGCAGATGAAGATGTTTTTGACGCGTCTTGGCTTCAACTCCAAGGCGGTCGTTACAGGTGACCTGACGCAAACCGACCTGCCACGCGGACAAAAGAGCGGTCTTGCCACCGTGGTCAAGATCCTTGACGGCATTGATGATATCGGCATCCACTATTTCAGCGAGCGCGACGTTGTCCGCCACCGCTTGGTACAAAAGATCATTCAGGCATACGAAAAATACGATAGAGAGCTGGCGCGCCGCGAGGCGGAACGCCGAGCTGCCGTGCAGCAAAAGCTGCGCGCCGAAAAAAACGACAGTAAGAACACAAAGTGAGGTTTATTATGAACAGAAAAATGAATTTGCGCATTTATTTTGACAACCATCAGGACAAGCATCCCCTGACTTACCGCCTCAAAATGTTGGTTCGCGAGGCGATCGAAGCCACACTTGATTACGAGCAATACGGCAACCCCTGCGAGGTCTCGGTCTCTTTTGTCGACAATACCGAGATCCGCGACCTGAACAAAAAGTTCCGCGGCATCGACAAGGCAACCGACGTGCTCTCTTTCCCCCTCTTTGATTATGATGGAGAGAGTGAGGAGCCGCCCGTTGACGAGATGCTCGGCATGCTTGGCGACATCGTGCTCTCTCTGGAGCAAGCCGCCATTCAGGCAGAGGAATACGGCCACAGCTTTGAGCGTGAGGTAGCCTTCCTTACCGTTCACTCCATGCTGCATCTTTTGGGCTACGACCACGAGACGGGCGAGGAGGACGAAGCGGATATGCGCCGCCGCCAAAGCGAGATTATGGACTTGATGGGGCTTTCTGTAAAAACGGAGGCGTAAGATATGGTACGCAAGCAGATGGATACCGCGGGAAAGACCGAAACCTTTTTTTCGCGGAATGTAAAGCTCATTACCTTTCTGATTTGCATCACTGTCATCTTTTCTCCCTTCGTTATCGTTTACATCAAGGATACCATTGAGGATCAGCGCCTGGCAAGCCGCCCCAAAATGACGGTGGACGAGCTTGTAGTCATTGCCGATAGATCAAAGGAGCTGCACCGAGCAGACCTTGCAAAGTTTGCAGACTATTGCGAGGAGAGCGAAATGCAGGGAATGCAATACGCAATGTACCGCATTCCCATCCTTCACGAGCGGAACCTCGTTCTGTCGGTCAGCTTTGATTCCGCCATTGATTACGCGTTTTACTGCAAGCTGATCGATCAGGACACCCGAGAGGAGCTTGACCTCTTAAAAGAAGTACATCTGCTCGAGGAATTCCTTACCGCTCCAACAACTAACTGAAAAAGGACTTTGAAATTTTATGAAAAGAACCGGATTTATTTCGATCGTAGGTCGCCCTAACGTGGGCAAGTCTACCTTGCTCAATAGCATCTTGGGGGAAAAGATCGCGATCGTTTCCAACAAGCCTCAAACCACGCGCAACCGCATTGCAGGTATTGAAACGCGCGGCGAGGATCAATTCGTATTTCTCGATACCCCCGGCATCTTCAAGCCGCAAAACAGTCTTGGTGATTTTATGGTCAAGACTGCAAACAGCACCATGCAAGAGGGGGATATGGTCATTTTGGTAGCCGATGCAGGCTATCGCCCCGGCGAGGTTGAGGAGGGCATTGTCGCCTACCTCAAAAAGTCGGAAACCCCTGCCATTCTCGCCTTGAACAAGGTCGACCTCTACCGCCGCGAGCAGATCGCCGAGACCATTGCGGCGTATGCGGCAATCCACAATTTTGAGGCGGTCGTTCCGATCTCTGCCAAAAAGGGCAAGTACGTGAACGAGGTGCTGGACGAGTGCTCCAAGCTGCTGCGCGAGGGCGAGTGGTTCTATGACGAGGATATGATCACCGACCAACCCCAACGTCAAATGGTTGCCGAGATCATTCGCGAAAAGATCCTGCGCACACTCGATAAAGAGATTCCCCACGGCGTTGCCATTGTGGTAGAGGAATACCGCGACGAGGGCAGCATCGTGCGCATCCGCGCCGAGATCTTTTGCGAGAAGGCATCGCACAAGGGCATCCTTGTTGGCAAAAACGGAGAGACGCTCAAGCGCATCGGCTCTTATGCCCGTGAGGATATGGAAAAGCTGCTTGACGCACAGGTCTACCTCAACCTTTGGGTAAAGGTCAAGGAGAACTGGCGCGACAGTGCACGCGGCATTCTCAATTTCGGTTACACCGAGGAATAACATCGAAAGGAAGCTGCTATGCGACACGAAAGCATCGACGGCGTTGTTGTGCGTGTGCGTGACTACGGTGACCACGACCGCTATCTGTCGGTGCTAACGGCAGAGGCGGGGCGAATCACTATGCTCTCCAAGGGAGGACATTCCCTCAAGGGACCGCAAACTGCCATCAGCCAGCTCTACACCTACGCCAATTTTGAATATTACCGCAAAGGGGAGTTCAACATCCTCAAGGGTGGCTCTGCCTATCAGCATTTTTATGCACTGAGTATGGATATTGACCGTCTCAATCTGGCGGCGTATCTGTGTGACGTTGCTTGTGAATTGACCGACGAGGGAGAGCCCGCACCCGAAATGCTGCGTCTGCTCCTCAACGCACTCTATGCCATCTCCAAGGATCTTTATCCGCAAGAGATCATCAAGGGCGCGTTTGAATTGCGTGCTATGGCAATGTCGGGCTATGCCCCCGATCTTGGCGCCTGCACCGCTTGCGGATGCGAGACGGACGAGCACTTCTATTTGCATATTATGAACGGTGCGCTCCTTTGCTCCGAGTGCTTTGCCGAGAAGGGGAAAGAGGTCAAGCACTACACCGCCACGTCTTATGACGACATTCGCGAAAGCGAGACCGTTGCGGGGCTGTCTCCCGCGGTCCTTGCGGCAATGCGCTATTGCGTGTCCGCTCCTCTTGAGCGGCTGTTCGCCTTTGGATTGGAGGAAGCCTCGGATCTTGAGGACTTTGCACGCACTGCACAAACCTATCTGCTCTCTCACCTTGAGAGGGGATTTGATTCACTCAATTTTTACCACACAATGCGAGCACCCCTGCCGCATAAGGAAACCAAGGTATGAATTTTACACAAAAAACATTAACCACACTCGAATTTGATAAGATCTGCGAAATGCTTGCCGACTGTGCGCCCACCTCGGGCGCGCAAGCTTTGGCGCGCAGACTGATGCCCTCGAGCGACGTTGTTGAGGTGCTTCGCCGTCAGCGGCGTACCACCGATGCGCGCAGACTGCTGGAGACCAAGGGTATGCCACCCTTTGGAACGGTGATCGACGTCTCCGATGCTTGCGAGCGTGCCGTCAAGGGCGCAGTGCTTTCTATGCGCGAGATCCTTGACGTTGGACGTCTTTTGCGTTCTGCCCGTCAGGTGGGCGAGTATGCCAAGGCAAACCGCACCTTTGAAACAACACTCGATGAGATCTTTGGGCGCTTGCTTTCCAACCGACACCTTGAGGATAGCATTTCGCGCTCCATCATCTCCGAGGATATGATCGCCGACGAGGCGAGCCGTGAGCTTGCCGAGATTCGCCGCAAGATCCGTGAGTCCAACAACCGCATCAAGGAGACCTTGCAGCACTATATCAGCGGCTCTTATTCCAAAATACTCCAAGATAATATCGTCACCATGCGCAACGGGCGTTACGTTATCCCCGTAAAGGCAGAGTGCAAAAACGAGCTCAAGGGACTCATCCATGATACCTCTTCGTCGGGTGCGACCATCTTCGTCGAGCCCATGGCGGTGGTGGATGCCAACAACGAGCTTCGTATGCTTCACTCCAAAGAGGAACACGAGATTGAGCGCATTCTGTATTCCTTTTCCTCCGACATCAGCGCGGCATCCGAATCCTTGCGCCTCAACTATCTCAATCTGACAGAGCTGGCATTCCTCTTTACCTGTGCCGAGCTTTCCCTGCGTATGGGCGCGGTCGAGCCCCATATCTCGGGCGACCAAACGGTGGAGCTGCGCCGCGCAAGACACCCCCTGATCGATCCCCAAAAGGTCGTTCCCACCAACATCAAAATTGGTGGAGATTATGATACGCTTATCATCACAGGTCCCAACACGGGCGGTAAGACCGTAACCCTCAAAACTGTGGGACTGTTTGCTCTGATGACGCAAGCGGGCTTGCACATTCCCGCCGAGCCCGATTCCTCCATTTGCGTGTTCAACCGCGTGCTGGTGGATATTGGCGACGAGCAGAGCATTGAGCAATCGCTTTCCACCTTCTCCTCGCACATGGTCAACATCGTGCGCGTGATGGAAGAAGTCGATGAAAAGTCGCTTTGCTTGTTTGACGAGCTTGGCGCGGGTACAGACCCCGTTGAGGGCGCGGCACTTGCCATTGCCATTATCGAGACGGTCCGACGCGTGGGCGCGCTTTGCATGGCGACCACCCACTACACCGAGCTCAAAACCTTTGCGCTTGACACCGAGGGTGTGCAAAACGCATCCTGCGAGTTTGACGTTGCTACGCTCAAGCCGACCTATCGACTGATGATCGGCACGCCCGGCAAATCCAATGCGTTTGCCATTTCCTCAAAATTGGGATTGCCCGAGGAAATTATCCATCTTGCAAAGGAGAATGTCAACCGCGACCACCAACGCTTTGAAGAGGTGATCGAGCAGCTTGAGGCAACGCGCCTTGAGGCGGACCGCGCAAGAGATGAAGCTATGCAGCTCAAGCGCGACTACGAAAAGCTCAAGAGCGATGCTGAAAAAGAGATCAAGACACGCTTTTTTGAGGTGGAACGCCAAATTGAGCAAAACCGCCGTCAAGCACAGCAAATGCTGGACAGTGCGCGCGCATCGAGCGAATTTGTTTTTGCGCAGCTCGAAAAAGCAAAGAAGGCAGAGGCGGAAAAGCGCCTGACCGAGGAGCTGGACGAGGCACGCCGTGCCGTTCGCCGCACCATTCGCGAGGGCAGTGAGAAGATCGATCCTGTTGAGGAGAAAAAGGACGAAAAATACGTGCTTCCGCGTGATCTTAAATGCGGCGACAAGGTGTATATCGTCAACATCGACAAAGAGGGAATCTTGCTTGAAACACCCGATAAAAGCGGCTCGGTTCTCGTTCAGGCGGGCATTCTCAAAACGCGCACCAAGATTTCCAATCTGCAACTGATCGAAGAAAAACCGCAAATTATCAGCGGTAAGCAAAAAAAGCCCGCATCCGAGTTCCACGCAAAGGTCAATCGCGATTTCCGCGATGAGATCGACTTGCGCGGCATGCTTGGCGACGAGGCCTGGCAGGCTGTTGATAAGTATCTTGACGAAGCCGTGATCGCCAACTTTGGGCGCGTGCGCCTCATTCACGGCAAGGGCACGGGCGCGCTCAAAAATGCGCTTTGGCAGCACCTCAAGCACGACCGTCGCATCAAAGCCTTCCGCATAGCGGCATACGGCGAGGGAGACGGTGGTGTTACCGTCGTAGAACTCAAATAAGGAGAAAACATGATGAAAACCATAAACGTAACTGTTTGGAATGAATTTCGCCACGAAAAGACCGATCCTGCTTGCAAGGCGGTTTATCCCGATGGACTCCATGCAACCATCAAGGCTTTTCTTGACGTTAACGAGGATATGAACGTGCGTCTGGCGGCACTGGATGACCCAGACCAAGGACTTCCCGACGAGGTTTTAGAGAGCACCGACGTGCTTATTTGGTGGGGACACATGGCGCATCACGAGGTGTCGGATGCATTGGCTGAAAAGATCCGTCAGCGCGTGTATCTTGGCAAAATGGGCTTTATCGCCCTGCACTCCGCGCACAAGTCCAAGCCCTTCCGCAGCATTGTGGGAACAACGGGCAACCTTTCCTGGGGCAGAGAGCAAAAGGAGATCGTTTGGACGCTTTTGCCCTCGCACCCGATTGCGGCAGGTATTCCCGACCATTTTCTGCTTCCCAAAGAGGAGCTTTACAGTGAGCCCTTCTACATCCCCCAACCCGATGAACTCATCTTTTGCGGTTGGTTTGAGGATGGACACGTGATGCGTGCGGGCGCGACCTTCCACACCGGCGCGGGCAAGGTATTCTACTTCCAACCCGGCCACGAGACCTGCCATGCCTATCACGATGCAAACGTGCAGCGCATCATCACCAACGCCGTGCGTTGGGTAAGACCGAACGAATTCGGTTATCCTATCAAGGACGAATGTCCGCAGATCACCTGGAAAACGGTTGACGAGTTCAACAAATAATTTTAAGAAAACAACAAAAAGAAGAGTAAAAATATCGGCGTTGGAGCAATCCGGAGTGCCTGTCGGACGGGGAGTTGTCGATGGGACGAATAGGGAATATCCCTTGCGGTCGGTATTTTGCATCCCGCTTCAGTCGGCTTCGGCGGCATACAATGCCACCCTTTTG
>JAZNYU010000245.1:0-18199 GCA_045594605.1 Eubacteriales bacterium | reverse complement strand
TTGCGTTTTTTCGGCATCAATAAAAAAGCGCAGGGGCGTTTTTGGGGCGGGTGTGGCACAGCAAGCGTCGATGAGCACAAGCTTTACCTTCATTCGCTCGGGCAGGATGCTTTTGATGTAAACGGCAACACTCTGCCCTATTTTGGAGTGCAAAATGGCGGCTTCCTCCTCTCCTACCTCGGCAAGACCTGCAAGGTTTGGGGCAAGCTCAACGAATACGCCGTAGCTTTCAATACTGCGCACAATGCCCGTAACCGTTTGCCCTGCCTCAAAGGCGGCGGCGTTTTCTTCCCACGTGCCAAGCAGCTCACGCAAGGTGACGTATATGCGCTCGCTCTCGCTACTGATGCACTTGATGACAACGGGAATGGTCATACCGCACGAAAGTCTGTCACGCGGATGCGAGATGCGCGAGACTGATATGCAATCCACCGACAAAAGCGACGGAACACCGCAGCCAACGTCCACAAACGCGCCAAAGGGCTCCAGATGGGTAACACGCGCCATGAGGATGTCCCCTGCCGTAAGGTGCTTCAGGTAATGCTGCATGCACGCCTCTTGCGCCGCTCTGCGCGAGAGCTTAACGATGGGTTCTCCGTCGCGGCACTCGATCGAGAGGATCTTGCACGCCACAGGCTTGCCCACGCGCGTGATAACGGCAATATCCTTTTTGCTCTCCCCCTTGCGGCAGGCGAGCGTTTCGGGGGCGTCGATGATGCCGCGCGCGCAGTGCAGATCCACGTGCAAGCGCATCTCCTCGTCGCAAAGCGTGGCAATGCCCTCTATGATAGCACCACACCTCATGGCTCTCTCCAGCCCCGCCAGAGAGGATAGGTATTCTCTGTTTTGTGCACTCTCTAAAAGAGCCCCCTCGGGGCGATAAATATCGGTAAACATTTGTTTCTCTCCTTTCCTTTTTTGCATTCCGATCTATCCTATCCTATGCACCAATACGTGGGATTATGTATAACGCTTTCCTTTTGCGGCATAATAAGAAAAACAAGGTTTGGGAGAGATCGTATGCTGGAACTATGCCATGATTACCACGAAAACGTGCGGCGTGTAGACGACGTCTTGCGCGTGCGCGAGTGCTTTGATATCATCAAAAAAACGCTCTTTATTGGAGAGAATGAAACAACGCTTTATTACATTGACGGCTTTGTGGACGGCGGCTCGATGAATCGGTTGATGTTTTATTTTCTTTCGCTCAAAAATTTGGGAACCCCCACAGATGACGGTGAGGACGCCGCCGCACGCTATTTTGTGGAGCACCACATGCCCTTTGTTGAGGCTGAGGTAATGGAGGACGGCGAGAAGATATTGCAAATGCTGCTCTCGGGTACGACCTTGATGCTTGGCGAGACCTTTGGGCGGTTTGCTTTGATCATCGACTCGCGCACCTACCCTGCCCGCTCGGTTGCTGAGCCCGAGACAGACCGCGTGATGATGGGCTCTCGCGACGGATTTGTGGAAACGCTCATTTTTAACACCGCAATGATTCGGCGGCGCATTCGCGATCCCAACCTGACCATGCACTACACAAGCATTGGCACGCGCTCCAAAACCGACGTAGTGCTTTGCTATATCAAGGGAATTGCCGACGAAAAGTATGTGCAAAAGCTTTCGCAAAAGCTCGATTCCATCAAAACCGATGCCCTGACGATGGGACACGAATCCTTGGCGGAGCTGCTCATTCGACAACGGTGGTACAATCCCTTCCCCAAGATCCGCTACACCGAGCGCCCCGATGCGGCGGCGGCTCAGCTCCTTGAGGGGAGCGTGCTCATCATTTGCGACAATTCCCCCGAGGTCATGGTGTTGCCAAGCACCATTTTTGACTTTATGCAGGAGACCAACGATTTTTATTTTCCGCCCCTGACGGGCACGTATATCCGCATCGTGCGGCATTTGGTGTTCTGGTCTACGCTCTTTCTCGTTCCCGTTTGGTTTTTGCTCATCCGCAATCCCGAGTGGATCCCCTCGTGGCTTGGCTTTATTGTGCCCGAGGAGCGCGGGCGCATTCCCATTTTTGCGCAGCTGATGCTGATGGAGTTTATGATAGACGGCTTGCGATTGGCGTCAATGAACACCCCAAGCATGCTTTCCAACTCGCTGGCGATCGTTGGCGGACTGATTCTCGGTGACTTTGCCGTGAGCATTGGCTGGCTCATTCCCGAGGTCATTTTGTATATGGCGTTTGTGTCGATTGCCAACTTTACGCAACGAAGTTATGAACTTGGGTACGCCTTTAAATTTATGCGTATTCTGCTCATTATCCTCATAGAAATACTCGATCTTGTCGGCTTTGGCATTGGAACGGCAGTTATTGTCCTTTTGCTTGTAAGCAACAAGACTGTCAACGGCGGACACTCCTATCTCTATCCTCTCATTCCCTTTGATGGACGCGCACTGCTCTCACTGTTTGTGAGAGTAAAAAAGGACCGCAAAAAGAAAGCATGATAAAAGCATCCCCAACCTTGCGTTCTGCATTGGTAGGGGATGCTTTTTTTGTTTTTTAGTTCATATAAAGAAAGCTGTCGGCGACTGCCTCATAAAACTGTGCTTGTCTTTCCTTTTGCAACTTTTTGTGCTTGGCAATGCTGATGATCTCCACAACGAAGATGAGCAAATAGTAGGCATACCAATAAACGGTGTAATTTGCGGCGGCGCCTACAAAAATCGCCATAGGAACAGCGCCAAGGAACAAAATAGCGGTGAAAAAATTGAAAACGGGGCAAATACCTCGGAACATTTTGCCGATAGAAGCAAATCCATCCAACATATAGAAAAACACGCTGATAAAGGCAACGATCATACTGTAAACCCAACAGGCAAAGGAAGCGTTTATTCCCATTCCCTCGCTATCAGTAGGTTGTGAAAAGACAATCCCCACAAGCATAAACGCCAGGCTGATAACGGTCAGAACAAGGGCGGTAACACCCTTTCTTTTTGAGATGATTCGTTTTGATCTTTTCATATCATTTCTCTCTTTTCTCTTCTTTGAAACTTTATGTGCTTAGCAATATCGACAATCTCCAACACAAATATGCCCAGATAATAAACGTACCATATCACAGTTGAATTCAAAGCCGCGCCAACAAACAGCGCCATTGGGACAGAACCTATGTACAAAAGGGCTGATATCAGATTGAAGATGGGATCGATTTTTGTGAACACCTTGACAAGGCAAACAACTCCATCAATAACATAGAAAATCACACTGAAAAAAGCGACGATCACGCTGAATATCCAGCATGCAAATCCGCGACTGACTCCTTGATCTGTCGGAGCTTCCACAAAAAAGGACAAAATGATAAGACCTATACTGACGGCGCTGATGATAACGGCAATCATGCCGAACGTTTTGGATGCTACGCCTTTCATATTTACTACTACCTTTCTTAAATGTTATTCCTTACTCCAATAAACGGGAATTCAGTTGCGTATATTACGCAAGAAATAAAATTTTCATCAAATCTGTGTCCCCGGGCGCAGGGTGACGGTCATTTTGCAATGCTCGGCTTGTGCGCCGTGAATTTCGATGAGGTAGTCAAGCTCCAGTCGGTTCTCTTCCAAAAGACGGTTGTTGACCTTGAGGGTGCGCACGCAGACCTCAAACTCGGAAAAAGGGGTGTTATAGAGGCAGATGTGCCGTTTCCCTTCCTCAAAGGTCATTGCCGTGCGGACGGGGCCTGTACGCATCATGGACACGAGATTGGGATTTGCACGGTCAAAGCCAATGGCGGTCATAGAGCCTTGCATACCCGTCAGCTCACTTTCGGCATAGATCAATTCTACGCGGTAGGTGCTGGTCAGAAGTTTGCCCTCCATCAGCATTTCGGTGGGCTCGGGCAGCTCGCCCGTCACGTTTTTTAAAAGCTCTTCCAGCGAGGGCATGCCTTCTTCTGCTTGTTCGTTTTCCTCGTCCTCTTCAAACATAGAAAGATTCATCTCGCGGCGCGAGGTGAGAATATCGATCATAACGTCTCGTTTTGTCATTTCATTTCCGTCTCCTTTTGTGCTTCTTCGCGGCGCAAAAGCTCTTGCACCTTGAGGACGGCAAGCTGCGTTTTGCCATCCAGAATTTCGCCCGCCATCACGCGATCGACCATTTCGGCAAGCGGAATGGAGACCACGTCGAGAAATTCATCGTCGTCGGGGTCTGTCTCTCCAAAATCGAGTCCGCGCGCCAGATACAGCTTGATCTTCTCGTCCAAAATCGCGGGGGATGCAAGGTAGGTGCCAAGCTCAACAAGAGACTTGCAACGTGCGCCCGTTTCCTCGCGCAACTCACGCAGAGCTGCCTTTCGAGGGTCCTCATCGGGGCTATCGAGCTTGCCGGCGGGGATCTCAAGGGTAACCTCTCCCACGGCATAGCGATATTGGCGCACGCAGATCACACGCCCGTCGTCAGTCAGGGGCAGGACTGCCACCGCACCGATATGCTTGATATATTCCCGAAAACCGCGCTCGCCGTTTGGCAGATCGATGTCATCTACAAAAACGTGCAGGATCTTGCCCTCAAAAACCGATTTTGAGGCGGCGCAGGTCTCTATCAGGTGTTCGTCACACATCCTTTTGCACTCTCCTTTTACAATATCCCTTATATTATACTCTATTTTTTTTGATTTGTAAAGAAGCCCTTGCAAAAAAGATAAAATTCTGCTATAATGAACACAGAACTTTTGTGGAGGCGATACTATGAGAACAAAAGAAGAACACATCCGCTCGGCGATGCTGCTTGGCGAGGATGCAATAGAGCGGCTTGCGGCAGCAAAGGTTGCCGTTTTTGGTGTTGGCGGCGTGGGGGGCTACGTTTGTGAAGCCTTGGCGCGCGCAGGCGTAGGAGAGCTGCATTTGTTTGACAATGACGTAGTGTCTCTTTCCAACATCAATCGCCAGATCGTGGCTCTGCACTCCACCGTCGGTCGCCCCAAGGTTGAGGTGATGCGCGAGCGCATCCTTGACATCAATCCCGACTGTCGCGTGCTCACGCATCAGATCTTTTATCTGCCCGAGAACGCCGATGACTTTCCTCTTTCGGACTTTGACTACGTTGCAGACGCCATTGATACGGTATCGGCAAAGATCGAGCTTGCAGTCCGCGCAACGGCAGCAGGTGTGCCCCTTATCAGCGCGATGGGAACTGGCAACAAGCTGGATGCCACTCGCTTTTGTGTAACCGACCTCTCCAAAACAAGCGGTTGCCCCTTGGCGCGTGTGATGCGCCGCGAGCTCAAGGCGCGCGGTATTACGCACCTCAAGGTGGTCTATTCCACCGAGGAAGCCAAAAAGCCGATCCTGCTCACCGAAAAAGAAGGTGCACGCATTCCGCCGGCATCCCTTCCATACGTTCCGCCCGTTGCGGGGCTATTGATGGCAGGCGAGATCATCCGCGCGATCGCAGAAAAGGAGTAAGATGTGAAGAAAGTTGATTTTATTCCCTTTCAGTCCGTCACACTCACCGACGGCTTTTGGAAGGATCGGAGTGATTTGAACAAAAACGTTTCCCTTTCCAACGTTCGTTTGCGCTTTGAGGAAAGCGGTCGCTTTGATGCTCTGCGATTCAATTATGCCGAGACAGGAAAAAAGCCGCACATCTTTTTTGACTCGGACGTTGCCAAGTGGATAGAAGCCGTGGCTTACTTGATGGAAAAAGATCCCGTCGGTATGCGCGAGCACGAGGCACTATGCGAGGAGCTGATCGACTGTATGGAGCGCGCACAACGCCCTGACGGTTACCTCAACTCCGAGCATCAACAGGTCAGTCCGCACCTCATCTTTCGCAATCGCGATCGCCACGAGCTTTATTGCGCGGGACACCTGATCGAAGCCGCCATTGCCTACCACAAGGCAACGGGAAGAGACCGCTTTCTTGCGATTATGGAGCGTTACTGCGACCTGATCGAGCGCGTGTTTCTGACAGAGGGCTCTGCGGATTTTATGACTCCCGGTCACGAGGAGATCGAGCTGGCACTCATCAAGCTTTACCGCCACACCAAAAAAGAAAAATACTTAAAGATGGCGCGCTTCTTTCTGGAGATGCGCGGCAATAACGAAAAGGACAAGCCCATTTATGAGGACAACCGCTTTGGCTCGCAGGATGACGTGGATATCCGTCATTTGGAGAGTGCAAACGGTCACTGCGTGCGCGCGCTCTACCTTTACAGCGGTATTGCCGACCTTGCTGCCGAGACGGACGATGCCCTCTTGTTTGAAAACTTGGAAAAGGTCTTTTCTGACATTACAAATCAAAAAATGTATATCACGGGCGGTGTTGGCTCAACCCCCACGACCGAGAGCTTTACCGTCCCCTATGACCTGCCCAACCGCACGGCTTACACCGAGAGCTGCTGCGCCGTTGCCATGATGATGTTCACGTCGCGCATGCGCCGCCTCTCCAAGCAAGCCAAGTACGGGCATCTTGCCGAGCGCGTACTTTACAATGCTATGCTTTCCTCTACCTCTCTTGACGGCAAATCCTTCTTTTACGAAAATCCGCTCGAGATCGCTCTTGAGGAATACGGACGTGAGGTCGCTGTTCCGCGCCGTCAGCACGCGCGACTCCCCATTACACAGCGAGTAGAGGTCTTCAGCTGCTCCTGCTGTCCCCCAAACATCAACCGCTTTTTTGCACATCTTGGCGACTACATCTGCGTAGATGAGGGCGACGGTCTGTGCATTGAGCAGTATATTTCGGCAAAGCTGAACACGCCCCACGGCAGCATCACCCTCACCGAGGATTACGCCCGCGAGGGCAAGGCGCGCATCGCTGGCAGCGGATATACCAAGGAGACGGTCTCCTTCCGTGTGCCCGAATGGTGTAACGAGTTAACGGTGCTTCTTGATGGGGTGTCCGTCACTCCCGAAATACGCGATGGCTATGCTTATTTGACGGTGGGAGAGGATTTCTCCATCGATCTGGATTTCCATATCTCGCCCATATTCGTCAGCGCCAACCCTATGGTGCGCGACAACGTTGGCAGAGTGGCGCTTATGCGCGGTCCTGTTGTCTATTGCATTGAGGGTGTGGACAACGGCACACGCCTGAACCGCATTGCCGTATCGACCGATGCTCCCAGAGAGGCTACCGAAGCGCTTGATTTTCACGGCTTGTATTCTATCACACTCCCTGCCACGCGGCTAAAGGAAAGCCCTTCTTTGTACTTTGATGCATCCAAGAGTGCTTGCGAGCCCGTGCGCATCAAGTGCATTCCCTACTTTGCATTCGCCAACCGAGGAGAGAGCGATATGCTGGTGTGGATGCGCCGCAAATAATTGATTTTTCAAGAGAAAATTTGGCAATATATATTTACTTTTATATATTTTTATGTTAGAATAATATGAATGACTATGTAAAGGAGTAGACTCCCGAATGAAAAACCTCAATCAAGACGAACTGTTGGAATATTTATGCCAAGGTTTGCTGACTTTGCAAACGCCCGAAGAATGCCGCCACTTTTTGGAGGATCTTTGCACCGTTTCCGAATTGCAGGAAATGTCGCGCCGTCTTTTGGCTGCAAAAATGCTGATGGATAACCATATCTATACGGAGATCGCATCTCAAACGGGACTTTCTACCGCTACCATCAGCCGCGTAAACCGCTGCATCAAATATGGCAACGAGGGTTACGTTAAGGTTTTGGACCGACTGAACAGAAAGGCGCATCACTGATGAGCGGTTGTGAAGGCTACGAGGCAATTGCCCGTGTTTATGATAAACTCAATGCCGAAATTGACTATGCCGCCTGGGCAGACTTTTTTGAGGCTTGCTTTGATCGCTATCTTGCAAGTCGCCCCGAGCTGGTGCTTGACCTTGCCTGCGGCACGGGTCGCATGACCTTGGAGCTTGCCGCGCGCGGCTACGATATGATCGGTGTGGACGGCAGTGCCGATATGCTTGGCGAGGCACTTTTGCAAAATGACGGTCGCTACAATATTTTGTGGCTGCAGCAGGATATGCGCTCCTTTGAGCTTTACGGCACAGTCGGAGCGGTGACGTGCTGCCTTGACAGTCTCAACTATCTCCTCTCTCCCGAGGATCTTGCCAAATGCTTTGCCACCGCGCACAACTATCTCGACCCCGACGGGTTGTTCCTCTTTGACATGAACACCCCTTACAAGTTTGAGCACGTTTACGGCAACAACGCATACGTGCTGGAGGACGAGCTCGTGTGGGAGGACGGTGAGCGGTCCGCGATCTATTGCGGCTGGCAAAACACGTATCATCCCGAAAGCGGACTGTGCGACTTTGATCTTTCCCTATTTGAAGAGGATACCGACGGTCGCTACCGTCGTTCGGACGAGCATCAGGTTGAGCGGTGCTACGATCTGGAAACCGTAAAGGAGCTTCTTGCAAAGGCAGGCTTCCACCTGCTTGGTGTGTGGGGCGGATTTGATTTCTCTTCCCCCGCTCCCAATTGCGAGCGTTGGTATTTTGCCGCTCGCGCCATCAAAAAATAAACTGTTTTTTAAAAGGAAATTGTTATGTCTTCGACCATTCTTCGCGCAATGACCTCGGATGGAAGCGCACGTATTCACGTCATTCGCTCCACCGAAATTGTAAACGAGGCCATTCGCATTCATCATACCTCTCCCGTGGCGACTGCCGCCTTGGGAAGACTTCTCACCGTTACCTCCCTGATGGGTTGTATGCTGGGCGAGAAGACCGACTCGATCACCGTCAGCCTCAAGGGTGACGGACCTGCGGGCACTGTCCTTGCGGTTGCCGACTACATTGGCAACGTGCGCGGATACATTCAAAACCCCGCGGTAGACCTTCCCCTCAAGGAGAACGGAAAGCTGGACGTTGGCGGTGCCGTTGGTGCGGGATATTTGAACATTATTAAGGATATTGGCACAAACGAGCCTTATCACGGCTCGATCGAGCTTGTCAGCGGTGAGGTGGCAGAGGACATTGCCGCCTACTATGCGCAAAGCGAGCAGGTGCCCACCGTATGCGCGCTTGGAGTGCTGGTGGATACCGATCTTTCTTGCCGTGCGGCAGGCGGTGTGCTGATTCAATTGCTCCCCTTTGCCGACCCCGAAACGGTGGACCAGATCGAAAAAAATCTGCCCGCGATCGCAAACGTCTCGGCTCTGTTTGACAAGGGACTTTCCCTGGAAGAGATCGCCGCTCTGGCGCTCAAGGATATTCCCTTTGACATCTTTGACGAGCTTGACGTAGACTACCGCTGCAACTGCAGCCGCGAGCGCACCACAAAAGCTCTCGTAACGCTTGGCAAGAGCGACTGCCTCGATCTTCTTGAGGAGCAGATCGCCGAGGGAAAGAGTGACAAGCTTGAGGTCGTTTGCCGTTTTTGCAATTCTAAGCAATATTACGGCCGCGAGGACATTGAAGAAATGTTCTCCTAAATCTAAAAAAATAAAATTTGAAATATAAAAGGAGACCGATTATGTATCGTATTGGTATCGACCTTGGCGGCACAAACATTGCCGCAGGTATTGTTAACGAGGAATTTAAGATTGTTGCAAAGGCAAGCGTTCCCACCCGTGCAGAACGCCCCGCAGAAGAGATCGTTGCCGACATCGCAACTCTCTGCCGCGACGTTTGCGCAAAGGCTAACATCGACATTTGCGAGGTCACTTCGGTTGGTATCGCATCCCCCGGTATCGTTAGCGACGAGAGCGGTGAGGCGATCTATGCAAACAATCTTCCCTTTAGCCACCTCCCCATTCTTCCCATGCTGCGCGAGATGCTCCCCATCAAGGAGTTCCACATTGAAAACGATGCAAACGCCGCTGCTTGGGGCGAAGCCATTGCAGGTGCTGCAAAGGGGGCAAAATCCTCTATTATGATCACGCTCGGAACCGGTGTTGGCGGTGGCGTTATCACCGACGGCAAGGTGCTCAAGGGCTTTAACTCCGCGGCAGGTGAGCTTGGTCACATCGTGATCCAGGTTGGCGGCCGTCAATGCTCTTGCGGCAGATGCGGATGCTGGGAAGCTTACTCCTCTGCTACCGGTCTGATCAATACCACCAAAGAAAAACTGGAAGAATGCGCAAAGAACGGTCGCGAGACGGTTATGACAAAGCTCGTTGCAGACGCAGGCAAGGTCAGCGGTCGCACCGCGTTTGACGGTATGCGTCTTGGCGATGCTGCAGCTACCGAAGTCGTAAACGAATACATCGAATATCTTGCAAGCGGTCTTGCCAGCATGATCAACATTGCACAACCCGAGGTTCTCTCCATCGGCGGTGGCATTTCCAACGAGGGTCAGTATCTCTTGGATCTGGTCGTTCCTAAGGTTTTGCCGCAAATCTACGGTCGCGGTGTTGTTAAGGCTCCCGACATTCGCATTGCTACCCTGCGCAACGATGCCGGCATTATCGGTGCGGCTGTTCTGGGTCTGTAATTCCTCCCCAATTCCCCCTTTGAAAGGACAAAGACAATGAAAAAAGTAAGAATTGCTATGATCGGCTTTGGCGGCATTGCCCGCACACACTATGCAGGCTACACCGACCTTGCAACCCGCAACGTTCCCTTTGAGCTGGTTGCTATTTGCGATATTGACAAGGCACAGTTTGAAAAGCAGATCACCATCAATACAAGTGCAGAGCCCGTAAAAATTGCAGAGAGCATTCACACCTACACCAATCTTGATGAAATGCTCGCAAACGAAGAGTTTGACATGGCTGACATCTGTCTGCCCACCTATCTGCACTGCGAATACACCGTTAAAATGCTTCGTGCAGGCAAGCACGTGCTTTGCGAAAAGCCCATGGCGCTCAACTCCGCCGAGTGCGAAGAAATGCTCGCAGTTGCCAAGGAAACCGGCAAAAAGCTGATGATCGGTCAATGCCTGCGCTTCAGCGACGCTTACCGCTACGTGAAGAAGTGCATTGATGAGAAAACCTTTGGCGAGCTTGAAAACCTGAATATGTACCGCCTGAGCGCTCACCCCGAGTGGGGCTTTGAAAACTGGTTCCAGGACGACACCAGAAGCGGCGGTTGCATCCTTGATATGCACATTCACGACATCGATATGGCGCGCTATCTGCTTGGCGAGCCCAACTCCGTCAGCGTAACCGCCTACAACGGACAAACCCGTTGGCAGGTGGAAAACACCCGTCTCTTCTACCCCAACTTGACCGTTGTTGCAGACGGTTCCTGGAACGAGGGTCGCAAGAGCCCCTTCTCTGCAGGTCTGCGTGCAAGATTTGAAAAAGCACAGGTCGTTATGCAGGGTTATGCCGTTAAGGTCTACCCCAACGAGGGTGAGCCCTTCGTTCCCGACATTCCCGTTTGCCGTCCCTTTACCGAGGAGTTTGCATTCTTCATCGATCTGCTCCTGAACGACAAGGAAAACCTTGAAAATCCCCCCGAGAGCGCTTACAAAACCGTAAAGCTTGTTGAGCTTTTGCGCGAAAGTGCCGATAACGGCGCCGCTGTGCTGCCCGTTAACTATTGATAAAAGGAGATACCGCTATGAGACTTGGATTACTCATCAATTTGCATCAGGATACCGACATTGATCTCAAGATCAAAGAAGTAAAAGAAATGGGCTTTGATTCCATTCAGCTCACCTGCTGGGATATGGCTTGCTACACCGACGAGTGGGTAGAAAAGGTTCTTGCCGCACTCGAAAAACACGGCGTCAGCATCTCCACCGTTTGGTGCGGTTGGAGCGGCAAGGCTGTTTGGAATGCTTTTGAAGGTCCTCTTACCCTTGGTATCGTTCCTCCCTTTGCACGTTTCCAAAGAATCCTTGACCTGAAGGCAGGCTCGGATTTTGCAAAGAAGCTTGGTGTTAACCAAATTGCAACCCACGCAGGCTTTATTCCCGAAGATCCCAATATGCAACTCTACCGCGAGACCATTGTAGCACTCCGCGAAATCGCTGCTTACTGCAAAAAGAACGGTCAGTACTTCCTGTTTGAAACAGGTCAGGAGACGCCCTTCACGCTCGCACGCGCCATTGAGGATATCGGTCTTGATAACCTTGGTGTTAACCTTGACCCTGCAAACCTCATTCTTTACGGCAAGGCAAATCCCGTTGACGCACTGCTCCTGATTGGCAAGTACGTGCGCGACGTACACGCAAAGGACGGCGTATATCCCGATGCAGGCCACTCCTTTGGTAAGGAAACACCCCTTGGCGAGGGCCACGTTGACTTCCCTGCTTTTATTGCAGGACTGAAGAAGTGCGGCTATGACGGCGTTGTAACCATTGAGCGCGAGATCAGCGGTGAGCAACAGATCAAGGACATTCAAACCGCAAAGGCTCTGCTTGAAAAGTATATTTGATTTCCTTTTTGACGCAAGGAGAAAACACTTATGAATCTTGGCGTTATCATTCGTTTGCGTGAAGAGACCGATCTTGACGCAAAAATTAAAGAAGCCAAAGAAATGGGCTTTGACTCGGTTCAGTTTACCTGCTGGCAAATGGAGCGCTACACCGACAAGACGGCGCAAACAATCCTGAATGCGCTGAACAAATACGGTGTTCGCATTTCCACCTTTTGGTGCGGCTGGCGCGGCAAGGAGTCCTGGATGTGGAACTCTTACGAGGGTCCTCTCACACTCGGCATTGTTCCGCCCCACGCGCGCTTCGAGCGCATTCTTGACCTGAAAAAGGGCTCTGATTTTGCCAAAAAGCTTGGTGTTGACCAGATTGCGACCCACGCAGGCTTTATTCCCGAGGACCCCAACACAGAGCTTTACCGCGAGAGCATCGTGGCTCTGCGCGAGATTGCGACATACTGCAAAAAGAACGGTCAGTATTTCCTGTTTGAAACAGGACAAGAAACCCCCTTCACCCTCGCACGTGCCATTGAGGACATCGGTCTTGACAACGTAGGCGTTAACCTCGACCCTGCGAACCTCATTCTTTACGGCAAGGCAAACCCCATCGACTCGCTGTATCTGTTGGGCAAGTACATTCGTGACGTACACGCCAAGGACGGCGTGTATCCCGAAAGCGGTCACTCCTTTGGTAAAGAGACACCGCTCGGTCAAGGTCACGTCAACTTCCCCAAGCTGATCGCGCGTCTCAAGGAGTGCGGCTATGACGGCCCCATCACCATTGAGCGCGAGATCCATGGCGAACAACAAATCAAGGATATTCGCATGGGTAAGGCGTTCTTGGAGCAATATATTTAATGATCTCTATCAAAAAAGGCATAGCTGATTTTTCGACTATGCCTTTTTTATGCCTTGTAACTTAACTATTGATTAAGTTATAAACAACAAATTGATAATTGTTTTTTGATAAATTGCGTGCTATAATAGGATTACACCGGTGATAACCATTTCAAGGAGGTGCATTTATGCAACTGAATTTAGGAACAAAAATTAAAGAACTGCGCCGCCGCGACGGACGCACACAGGAAAATCTTGCCGATGCCCTCGGTGTAACCGCGCAGGCTGTCTCTCGCTGGGAGTCGTCCACCACTTATCCCGATATGCAAATGATTCCCGCTATTGCAAATTATTTTCACATTTCGATTGATGAACTGTTTGGATATCACGATGATAGAGAGGAAAAAGTGAAAAATATTCTTTTGAATGTTGATAAGGTTTTTTCTCAATACACGCATTTTTATCCGGGAAGCTTATCGGAAGACTTTGAAGAGTGTATAAAAATTCTACGCGCAGCGGCAGAAGAATTCCCAAATGAACCCAAAATTCTTTTGAAGCTTGCCCAAGCTCTTCATATGTGGGGATGGCACAAATACGGATTTATGGCATTGCATCCTACGGATTCAACAGAACTTATTGAATATAATGTTGATTACAATTCCCAAAATATTTTTTGGCAAGAGGCTATTCGCATTTACGAAAAAGTATTAAAATCCAATCCTTCACCAGAAGATCGCGAGACTGCCATTTGTCAACTAACACCTTTGTATTGTAGAATGGGTGAATATCAAAAAGCAAAAACACTTGCCAACAACCAAAACAGTGTCATTATCTGCAAAGAGCTACTCCTGCCTATGGCAACAAACGGTGAAGAAAGAGCAATGTATCAAAGTGAACGGATTGTGGTACTTCTTTTGCAACTTGAGCTTTCTATTTCCGAAGCCGTTGCCTTTAGACCAAAGGTATCTTCCTCCGAATATGGGAAACAAGTTCTGCTATCAGTTATCAACTTGTACGAAACCATTTTTGTTGATGGAAAATTTGGAAAGTGGCATGGTCGGTTAGGATTTTTGTATTTAAAATTGGTCGATTATGAATGTGAGAATAATTGTTTGGAAAATGCGCTGATTTATTTTGACAAGGCATTTGACCATTATACGGAGTCGATTCGCATTTACAATGAGGGCGATTATATCTATTCTGCCCCGTTGATTGCAAGCTTGAAACCTCTAAAAAAAGGAGAGTTTACTCCTGAGGGCAGAGGAGATTTTTGGAAGAAACATCTTAGAAACTACCCTCAAAACATTCTTGACGAACTCCGCAAGAATCCCAAATACGCAGAATGCTTCGAATAATTCCCTGCCCCGCCCCGCGCGGGGCTTTTCTTCTTGTACGCGCGGTATAACTCCCCCAATTCTTTCATATATTGAACAAAAAGCTTTGGGAGGCAAAAATGAGAGGAATGGAAGAAAAAACGGTGTCGCCATCGGTGGGACTTCGGGAGGACGAGGTCTTGCAATCGCGGCGCTCGCATGGGGAGAATATACTGTCGCGGCAAAAACGAAAAAGCTTTTTGCGGCAGTTTTTTGGCAATTTGAATGACCCTGTCATTCGCATTCTGCTCGCGGCACTTGCTGTGCATCTGCTCCTTTTGTTTGGCAAGGGAGACCTTGCCGAGACGATCGGTATTGGCGTGGCGGTCTTTCTCGCCACCTTTATTGCAACGCTCTCGGAGTACGGCTCGGCACGCGCCTTTGAGCGTCTCGAGCAGGATGCTGGCGGCATTCTTTGCCGTGTGCGCCGCGGTGGAAAGGTGCGCGAGATCCCCATCCGCGAGGTGGTGGTGGGCGACATTGTGCTTTTGAGCGCAGGCGATGCCATTCCCGCCGACGGGCGGATGCTTTTGGGCGCATTGCGCGCCGACCAATCCGCCATGACGGGCGAGAGCCGCGAGGTGCGCAAATATCCCCTTGATGGGGCGGCGACCGCTCCCGACTCCCCTTCTTCTCTCTTTCGCGGTTGTACGGTGACCGAGGGGAGCGGCGAGATGCTTGTGACGGCTGTGGGAGATGCAACATTTTTGGGAGAGATCTCGCGCGAGATCCAAGTGGAAACACGCGAAAGTCCTCTCAAGCGCAGGCTGACAAAGCTTGCAAAGCAGATCAGCATTTTTGGCTACATTGCCGCGGCTCTTGTGGCGGCGGCGTATTTATTCAACACCTTTGTGATCAGCAGCGGCTGGCAGGTTGAGCTCATACGCATCAAGCTGACCGATCTGCCTTATCTGCTCTCGCATCTGCTCCACGCGTTCACCTTGGCGGTGAGCGTACTGGTCACCTGCGTTCCCGAGGGGCTGCCGATGATGGTAGCAGTCGTTCTTGCGGCAAACATCAAGCGCATGGCGCGCGACCGCGTGCTGGTGCGAAAGCCCGTTGGCATTGAGGCGGCAGGCAGTATGAACATCCTTTTTACCGACAAAACGGGAACACTCACCGAGGGAAAAATGAAGCTCTCGTCCATTCTGCTCCCCGATGGTGAGGAGACAACGCTTGCAAGGCTCTATCATTCGCACACGCGAGCATGGGAGCTGCTCTCTCTTTTTTTGCATCTTGGCACAGATGCCACCCCAGGCACAGGTGAGGACGGTAGTGCGGTCGCCCTTGGCGGCAATGCAACGGCACGCGCACTGCTGGAGAGTGTTCTGCATCTGCCAGCCCCCGATGGGATGCGCGTTCTCTCTCGCCTTCCCTTTGATAGCTCGCGCAAATACGCCGCCGCCTCATTTTGCGGTCGCGAGGGGTTGACCTTTGTTCTCGGTGCGCCCGAGCGGCTCTTTCCCTTTGTGAATGATGAGCTGCGTGCGGACGGCACGTACAGTCCGTTTTTGCGATCTCGCGCCGAAGAAAATGTGCGGCGGCAAACCAAAAACGGCAGACGTGTGTTGGCGTTGGCGCTCTCGCGCGAGAACATCCCCGCGCCTCTCTTTGCCGACGGGTTGCGCGGTCCCCTGACTTATCTTGGCGCCTTTTGCTTGCAGGATACCTTGCGCGATGAGGCAATAGATGCCGTGGCAGGCTTGCAGGATGCCGGTGTGCACGTGGTGATGATAACGGGTGACAGTCCCGAGACTGCCGCCAGCATCGGGCGTTCCGCAGGCATCGTCAACCGAGAGTGCGACATTGTTCTGACGGGTGAAGAATTGGGGGCACTTTCCGACACGCGCGTGGGGGATATTCTTCCCCGTCTTGCCGTGGTGGCGCGCGCTCTGCCCACCGACAAGAGCCGTCTTGTTCGCATCGCGCAAGAGCGCGGACTGGTTGTTGGCATGACGGGTGACGGCATCAATGATGCCCCCGCCCTGCGGCGCGCCGACGTCGGTTTTTCGATGGGCAGCGGCACGCAGGTAGCCAAGGATGCGAGCGACATCATCATCCTTGATAACAACCTTGCCACCATCGTGCGCGCGGTGCTTTACGGGCGCGGAATCTTTAAGAACATCCGCAAATTCATCACGCTTCAATTGACGATGAATTTCTGTGCCGTTGGTGTGACGATGATCTGCCCGTTCCTTGGGTACGAGTCGCCCGTGACGGTGGTGCAGATGCTGTGGATCAATATGATCATGGACACCCTTGGCGGTCTTGCGTTTGCAGGCGAGGCGGCACTCCCCGAATATATGAAGGAGCCACCCAAACGGCGCGACGAGCCGATCCTCAACGGCTATATGCTAGGGCAGATCGGCTATCTTGGTGCGTTTACGGTGGGGTTGTGCATCCTCTTTCTCAAGTCGCCGCACTTTACCGCCGTCTACCGCACCGCCCCCAATGACATCTACCGCTTAACCGCGTTTTTTGCGTTGTTTATTTTCTCGTCGGTGTTCAACTGCTTCAACGCGCGCACCGACCGCCTCAAACTCACGGCAGGGCTTGGCAAAAATGCCGTCTTTCTTTTGATCATGGGCGCGATTTTGACCATTCAAATCCTATTTGTCTATCTCGGGGGCAGCGTTTTGCGCACCGTTCCCTTGACCGCGCGCGAGCTGCTTGTGACCATGGCGCTCTCGTTCTCAGTCTTCCCCGCCGATATTTTGAGAAAGGCGGTTTTGAGACTTGGGAAGAAGAAAAAGATAGGATACTAAATAAGAAAAGACAGCCGCGGTGCCGCTCGCCTTTTTTATGTAGTTTTATTCGTCGTCCTCTTCAAAACGTCCGATTCCTACGATGGAGTCAACGGGGAGCGAGAACAGGATGGCGCCGCCATCGGTTTTCAGTCCTGCGCATTCGCGGATGGCTTCCATGATCTTTTGCTTGTATTCGCTCGAGGTCAAAAAGGCAATGGTGTCTGTCTCCTGCTTGAAGGTGGTGCCGAGAACCTGCTCGACCTGCTTATTGTTCACGCTGCGCGTGTGCAAAATGGTAGCACCCGTCGCGCCTGCGGCACGGCTGGCATCCAGCACGGCATCGGTAAATTTTTGATTGACTACGGCAACGATGAGTTCGTGCATTTTACGTTTCTCTCTTTCTTTGGTGTTTTTCTGTGCTTCGGTATCCTCGCGAACGGGGGTGGAAAGCACCGCGTTGCTGATGAGATTGGAGATGCCTGAGAGCGGAATGGTGAAGGCGATTCCGTTACCCATCAGATAAAGCTTGAGCTTTTTGTTGATGGCGCGCAGAACGCGTGCCTCGCTGTAGTTGGGGATGAGCGAGTAGACGATGCGCTTTTCGATCTCGTCAAGGCCAAGATAACTCAGATAGTGCGACTTTGCCGTGCCGTATCCCAAACCGGAAAAGCTGAGTGCTACGCATTGCTCGTTGCAAGCCTCGGTAAGCGCAATCTCGTCTCCCTTTTTGATGATGCACACGAGAAGCTTGACGCGCTTTTCGGGTGTTGTACGCTTTGCCATTACGATCTCACCTCCTCTTTCTCTGTGGTATAATCAATAAAGTATTCCTGCTCGGAAATGAAGCGGCTGACCGCCTGACGGGATTTGTAATTATAGATCAGACCGCAGACTTGAATGGAAATGATAGGCGTGAGAGCAACAAACGCCACGCATCCAAACGCCTGCGTCATAACGCTCTCGCCAAGGGCGAGGCA
>JAZNYU010000244.1:0-9955 GCA_045594605.1 Eubacteriales bacterium | reverse complement strand
CGTATATAAAGCGGTAGAAGGCACATCCAATAATGCCATAACAGCAACCGTTCCCGCCAAGATAATGCCTGCTACGATGCCGAATATCAGAAGGAACCAAGATACGAACGGGAAAAAGGATACCGATTTCGTTTTTTTCTCGGTCGGAATATAATCGGGCAAAACCTTGCCGAGTATCTCGCCGATCTCATTGTATTTGCAGAACGGGACGAGTACGCCAAGATCAGCATCCTTGTCATCATCACCGCTACTCACAGTATAACCGATCACCTCAAGCCTGATGGATGCGAAGCCAAGAATCCTTTGAACCAGTCCTTGCGAGATCTTTACCGCTTTGATTCGATCGTAACTAAAGGTATTGGTATGCTTCTCCAAAAGTCCGTAGGATATCTGAATGTTGTTATCACGCCTTGTGATAGTGAAATCGTAATAACCGACAAAGGAATTGATGATACTTCCGATGAAGGAGAAGATTGAGAGCAACAGCATTGCTACAACCGTGATCAAAATAGCAGAGAGGAAATACTCTCCCCAAGTGCCGAGAAAGTCAAGCTGCAACATTCCCTTGCAAATACCGATAACGATAATAGCGAGTACCGCAAACAGAGCCGTGAAGAATGCGGTGGAAGCAATATTGATGAGTGTATACAGCATTTTTTTGCCGGAGGTGAAGCGGTACAGACTGTCCTTATCGGACAGAAGCACTTCTTCTGTTTTTGGCTCACCCGCATCGCTTCTGACACCGTTTTCCTTCAGCAAATTCAATTCGTCGAGTAGTGCGTCTGCGACTGTATTCTTCTCGATGATCGTAATTTCTGCTTGGTGAGAGGTGTTGGCAGAGCCGCTGTCTACCGTTAAAACGGCGATTCCGAAGATCCTCTGAATCAAATCTTGCTTTTTATTGATGGCGTGTACCTTTTTGTAATCGAGTACCGAGCGTTTTCTGAAAAGTACGCCTCTATTGCATTTGATCTCATTATCGGTCAGCTCATATCCCGAGGTTCTGTAATACAGAATTCTGTAGACAACAAAACACAAATAGATTACTATGCAAGCAATTACGAAAAACGGAATAGCCGCCGATATATCCTCGGGCGTTGAGTCCTCGCTAAAAAAGAAGTCTTTCAGAAAAATATAGACCAAAAAGACGCTGTAGAAGAAGTCCGTCAATAAACTTGAATAGATATATCCTTTGTCAAATCTCTTCATTTTTCAGTTCCTCGATCCTTGTTTCAAGGTTTTGTTCAAGTGCATCGATCAAGCGATCGGCTTCATCGGTCGTAAGGGTGGAAATATCGAAGTTCGAGCCTGCGGTAGAAATGGTTACGCCGCTTAACTTAAGCATCATCATAATAGGACCTTGTGTTCTGTGGAGGTCTTGAATCTGACAAACGGGGATGACCACTCTCTGTCTGAAGATCACTCCTTGCTTTACCACAATGCGCTTGTCATCATAACCCCAAGCGTACATTTTGTAACGCAGAACAGGCATTATCAAAATAATGCAAAGAAGTAAAATAACGGGGATTCCCACGCCGAAAGAAACGGCGAGTATTACGTTGCTCGCGGCTTCCGTCGCAAGCAGAATTGCGAATACGCTGACGGCGACTCCAACAAGCGCCAAAGCACCTATTGCCGCTCGAATGTACCATAATTTCAGTACGCTTTTGTCTAACTTGTTCATTTTCATAATGTCTTTCTCCTTAGTTATATTTTATATTATTCCTGTATTACTCTACCTGATTTATGGTAGGTAACCCAAGGTCCGTCTTTTTTCTTTATTCGTTGTCTTCTTTATATTCGTACAATTTCAGGGAAAAGACCATATTGATCTTCTTTTGCCCCTTGTAATGGACGGTGTAATTGGAGATCACCACTCAATGGTAGGATTTCTGAAGAGATCGACAGTATCCTTTATCTCTTGCTCGGCAGAGGAAACGAGCTCGCCTATGTATGCATAGTCATTGTACTGTGCGCTTGCAAGACTGTTGATCCGGTTTTCGATATCGCCCCAACCAAACATCAAAGCTACGTCGTAAACCATAGAGGATTGGATAATGTCCATGACCTCGCGGGAGCCGTTATTGGGGGCAGCTTGCAAATAGACGGTGCGATAATATGCGTACATGGTTGTATCGGTGGAGCTTGTTGCCAGAATTTGCATCATACGCTCGGCATACTCCGTGTTACCCGTTATTTGCGGAATTGCCCAAAGGTGTGCCCAGTTGTTAAAGTGAACGAGACTGCAATAGTCCATTCCCTCCTTTACAACAGGAATGGGCAAAACGCCGTATTCAAACTCCGCTCTGCGGTAGAGCTCGGTTCTGAGGTTAAAAAGTGTGGTATCGGTAAACAGAACGTTGCCGGTGAGAAAATTATCATTTACTGCCGCAGATCCGGCTTGCGGAATCCAATATCCACCATACTGGCGGTTAAAAACATCAAACAGATAATTGTAGAGCATTTCTCCCGTACCGCCTTGAACGGTAAACATGGGAATGCCGTCAGGATCCTTTTCGGTGATGCGACCACCCGAGCCATAGTAATACCAAAGAGGTGAATAGAGGTACTGAAAATATCCGATAAAGTCACCGTTGTTGATCGCGCTCAAAGCACCGTCGCTCGAATCCATATCTATGTTGACCATTTCAGCCATCATCATCATGGTATCCACCGTCCACTTATGATTGGTGACAACGTTGTAGATATTATGATACAACGTATCTCCATCAAAAATATCCATAAAAGACTCGGAAAGATTGTTATAAAGTGCAACGTTGACAAGGGAGAGCGAGAGAACCTCCATGGTGGAGATGTTCATATCTCCGCTGAGGAAGTAGAGCTTGTCTGCCACGGAAAGCTCGCGAATGGAATTTTGGTCATACGAGGGGTCAGAAAGCTCCAGATGCTCGCTGTCATTGAGATTGCGGAAGAGGTTGAGGGTTGCCGCCTGCGCCGCCGCTTTTGCCATAATGATGCTCAGGTCAATGCCGTCACCGTTGGTGGCTGAAGCTGTGAGAAACTCGATCTGACTGCCCTCGGAGGTGATCTGTCTGATCCTGCAATTATATTCCTTTTCGATCTCCTGATTTCTGTTGTAAACGGAATACGAGATCATATCGTTTTCGCTATCGCGTTCACTGACCCAAAAGTCGATGCAACGGTAATCGTTGTTGCCGTTTTGCGTTTGTGCTTGGAACGGATCGGGATCGCCCCCTGCAAAATTGCGCACGTATGCTTTGTAAACGTAGCCCTGCATATCAATAGGCTCATCGTCGGGTGTGGGGGGATCGGTAGGATCGACCTCGGACGAGCTTCCCTCGGTGGTAACGCGTCCGACGTTTACGGGAGCGGTGGGAGCATCGGTATAGGTGATCCAAAGGTAGCCGTCGATGATCTCGGTTTTGAGAATACCGCGACCGTCGGCACCGCTCTCACCTTCCTCGCCCGCTTCACCGTCGGGAATGACGAACACAACGTCCGCCTTGGACGTATCGGTGTATTTGATGGTCACCTTTGTGCCGCCATCGGTTTTTTCGGTGATGATGTCGGCAATACCGTTGCCGGTGTCTCCCTTTTCGCCGGGTGCACCTTGCTGCGCGTTGCAGGATGAAAGGATGCACATAGCCGCAACCAACAAAAAGAGCACGATTTGTGTCAAGATCCGTTTTTTCATGATTTCCTCCTTGGGTTATTCTTTGATTTCATTATAGCATAAAGCCACAAAAAGTCAAGGGCATTTTGCCATTCTCCTACAGGATTATGCCCTTCATCCTAAACAACGGAAAAACAAGGCGCTAAATCACTCATTTTTATAATATTTTTTAAAATATATAAAAACCGAAGCAAGCGACTAACGTTTGCTTCGGTTTTTGTTGTTTTTAGGGTGTTGTTGTTCTTTCTGCGATCATTCGCAAAAGCGTTTCCTCGTCGATAACGGGAACGCCGAGCGTGCGTGCTTTGGTCAGCTTGGAGCCTGCCGCCTCACCAGCTACCACAAAATGCGTCTTGGCAGAAACACTGCCCGACACCTTGCCGCCTGCCGCCTTGATCTTTTCCCCTGCTTCGTCACGTGACATGGTGGGGAGTGTGCCTGTCAAAACAAAGGTCAAGCCCTTGAACAGGTCGTCCGCAGGTTTTGCGGTGGAAACGGTGAGAAGCCCTGCCTCGGTCAGGCGCTGGCATAGCTCTATATTTTGCGGATGTGAGAAGAAGTTGGTCACGCACTCTGCGGTGATCAGTCCAAAGTCCTCAATGGTGCAAAGCTCTTCGACAGTTGCACCCTGCAGAGCCTCAAGGGTGCCATAATGCGCCGCCAGAGCCGCTGCCGCGACCTCGCCCACGTTGCGAATGCCAAGCGCATAAACAAGACGTTCAAGTCCTGCGTTTTTGGATTTTTCAATAGCATCTATGAGATTTTGTGCCGATTTTTCGCCCATGCGGTCCATTTTGGCAACGTCCTCGGCAGTAAGCGAATACAGATCTGCTGCATCGGTGATCAGTCCGTTTTGCAGGAGTGCTTCCACGATCTGCGGGCCAAGTCCGTCAATGCTCATAGCATCCTTGGATGCAAAGTGCTCGATGCTGCGCGAGAGCTGCGCGGGGCAACGGCTATTGGTGCAACGGGTTGCCGCACCCTCGTCGGCGTCGTAAAAAACGGGTTCGCCGCAAGAGGGGCAAAATTCGGGCATGAAGAATTCCTTAACGTTGGGAGAGCGAAGCTCGGGGTGGGATTTGACCACCTCAGGGATGATGTCGCCCGCCTTTTGCACGGTAACGATGTCGCCAATGCGAATGTCACGCTCGCGGATGAGCTCCAGATTGTGAAGCGTTGCGCGCGAAACTGTCGTACCTGCCAAGCGCACGGGGGAAAGGATTGCGGTAGGTGTCAGAACGCCCGTTCTGCCAACGGCAACCACAACATCCTCGAGCTTGGTCTGCTTTTGCTCGGGCGGAAATTTGTAAGCCACCGCCCACTTGGGGGTGTTGGTTCCCTCACCGAGTCTTGTACGCGTTGCAAGATCGTTGATCTTGATGACCACGCCGTCAATGTCGTATGCAAGTCCGTCGCGCAGTTCGCCAAGGCGTTGGATGTGAGAGATGATGCCCTCGGCAGAAGCGGTGACGGTGGTGTTTTCAAGTGTATGGAAGCCAAGCTCGGAAAGTCTTGCAAGCGTTTCGGCGTGTGTCAGAGGCGCGTGACCGTCGAGATAAAGGCTTCCCTCCTGGAAGTTGAAAATAAAGACATCCAATTTGCGCTCTGCGGCAATTTTGGGGTCAAGCTGACGGAGCGAGCCTGCCGCTGCGTTGCGCGGATTTGCAAGGAGTGCCTGCCCTGCTCCCTCGCGTGCCAGATTGATGCGTTCAAACACCGCGCGCGGCATATAGACCTCGCCACGAACGGTCAGGTTCAAGGGCTCGGGCAGCTGCATGGGGATGGAAAAGATGGTGCGCAGATTTTGTGTGACGTCCTCGCCCACAAAGCCGTCGCCGCGTGTTGCTCCCTGCACAAAAACACCGTTTTCGTAGCGCAAGGAGACGGAAAGACCGTCAATTTTGGGCTCTACCGAATACTCGGCATTCGGCACAGTCTCGGCAACGCGATCCAAAAACTCGCGCAGCTCCTCAAAGGAGAAAACGTCGGAAAGCGAGTTCATTTGCACCGTGTGCGTAACCTTTTCAAATTTATCCAGCGGCTTGCCGCCCACTCTTTGTGAGGGAGACGAGGGGTCGAAAAACTCGGGATGTGCCGCCTCTAATTTGAGCAGCTCGGCATACATCATATCGTATTCGTAGTCCGAAATTTCGGGATCGTCATCCACATAATAGCGCTTTGCGTGATACAGGAGCTTTGCTCGCAGCGCGCGCAGCTTTTCTTCAACGTTTGGCATTCGACTCTCCGCCCTCCTTCAAATGGTAAAAAATGAGCACTCACATAGCACTCATCTTTTTTATTATACCATTTTTTTGCGCTTGTGTCAATCTTTTTTTGCAAAAAATCAAGAAAATTATTCTCATTTTCGACAATTATTTTCTGTAAATGTAAACATTTTTTGTATATTCTTTACAAACGCGAGAATGTATGATATACTATAGTTGCAGAGGTATCTCTTCTGCAATACCGAAAGAAAGGCAAGGAAAGCAAGATGAAAATTAGCGTAATTGGCAGACAGATGAACGTCTATGAGGATATGAAGCTCCTGATTGAAAAAAAGCTTGCTAAGTTTGAAAAATTCTTCCCCGGCGAGGGCACGGCAACCGCCACCCTCAGCTGTAAAAATAATCGAAAATTCATCGAAATCACCATAGCCGCTGCGGGCACACTGTTCCGCAGCGAGGTAGGCGCCGAGAGCTTCCGCGATGCTCTTGATGATGCCATCACCAACATTGAGCGCCAGATCCGCAAAAACAAGACAAAGCTGGCAAAGAGACTGCGCGAGAACGTATTTGTTCCCGCAGTTGAGGAGTATTTTGACGATGCACCCGAGGCAGAGGAAGAAGAGATCATTCGTACCAAGACCTTCCCTCTCAAGCCCATGTCCCCCGACGAGGCGATTTTGCAAATGAACCTTCTCGGTCACCAATTCTTCGTCTTTATCGATGACCAAAGCGAGGACACCTGCGTGGTTTATAAGAGAAACGACGGCGGCTACGGCTTGCTCGTTCCCGAAAAGGGATAAACAAAACAGAATAATAAAGCAAGGGCGGCATTTCTGCCGCCCTTTTTAGCGTTTTTTATTTCAAGACGACGATCGGCGTAAGTGCGGGATAGTTTTCGGGGTCTGTTCCCTCGATCTTAACACCGAACAGAGCGGCAACGGTCTTTGCGATCTGCACGTTTTCAACGGTCTTGCCGTCAAATATGTCAGCACGTGCGCCGTACGCGAACACGGGAACGTTGGCAGAGGTGTGCTCCTCGGAAACGAATTGGAATTCCCCGTTTTCGTCAAGGTGCAAGCCGCCCGTCTCGTGGTCGGCGGTAACGATGACCATGGTCTCGGGATTGTAGAACGCGTACTCCATAAAGAGCGCGATTGCCTGATTGAAGCGCACTGTGGCGAGGTAGGCTTTTTCTACATCCAATGCGCTACAATGCTTATCGATGTAGGCTTCCTCATACATCAAAAAGAAGCCGTCCTCATCCTCGGAGAGTTCCTGCAGGGTATCGGTGATAGCGGTGCGCAAGATCTGCATTTCATCCGCAGTGTAAACGTCGTAGCCGCAATCGATCAGCGTGCCGTACCGATCGATCAGGTCCGCCTGTGATGTTTTGATAGCCGTTGTGTTGCTGCGGTGGTAAGCGTGTGCCGAGAAGGCAGAGGGAGTGGCACCCGTTTGCTTTTCGGTAGACATCACCGCGGTTGCCTTGCCCATTTGCGCTGCCAATTCGGTAAGGAGCGGAACGTCGTTTTGATCGGCATCTCTGCCAATGGTGCCGTTTTCGGTTTTGTAGCCCGATGCGAGTGCCGTGCCTGCGGCGGCGCTATCGGTCGTACCGGAGAGCGAGTCGGTTCTTGCCTCGCCAATATAGGGGAAAAGATACCCGTAGAAGAAGTCCTCGCCGTCACTGTAATCGGCAATCGGCGCATCCTTATAAGCATCAAAAAGCTTGGTTTGGTTGGGGCCCATGCCGTCGCCAATGAGCAAAATAAAGTTTTTGGCTTCCTTTACAATGGGCGTTTTAACGCTGACGGTTTGGGGCACGTCGATATCAAAAACGGCTTCGGGGATGTAGGTTTCTACAAAGTAATACGCCGCTGCGGCAATGATAAAATAGTCGCCCTCGATGGCGATGTGATCCTCGTTGGCAAGGAGTGCAAATTCAAAGCCCTCGGTGTCGGCGTTGAGTGCTTGGGAGATCGGTCGCGAGGTCTCCCCTACCACGATCTCGTGCGTGTTTGCATCAGAGGTCGCTCCTACCGTGGCGACGGGGAGTGTGATGCCAGTGCGCGCCTTGATCTCTTTGGCGATGTACTCGGCTGCGCGAACGGTGTAAGCAGACGCGTCCTCGTCGTAGACGATGACGTAGGAAGAAAGCGCATCACCGCACAAAACGGGAGAGGTCAAGCCTGTGGCATCCTTTCTTCCGCAAACGGTGCACACCTTGTTTTGATAGCTGTGCTGCCCCGTTGCCGCAAGCGTTGTGACCTGAATGGCTCCACACTTGCAGGTGGCGGTGCGCTTGCCCTCGCTCACGCAGGTGGGATCTTCGGTTTGAATATTCTTTTTAAAGCGGTGCTCGTGCTCTTTGCCAAGGATCGTTTCGTTTATCCAAGCGCAGGACACGGACGTCAGCAAAACAGTGACGCACAGCCCCACAAGCAGCGCGATCTTTAAAATTCTTCTCATACTCTTTCTCCTTTGCAGTCAGAAATGGTTGTATTCAGTATAGCACATTTTGGGGGATTTGTAAAGGATTTTTTGGAAATATCATTTTATTGTAACTTTCAGCATTTACAAAGTATTTTTGCAAAACTGCTTGCATTTATTCCCTTTTTCTGTTATACTGTGGATAGGTCTGTGACCGCTTTTGAAATCATCATTCAGGAGGTTCCTTTATGAACAGACGTGCGAAATGGATCATGGCTCCCATTGACACCGAGCAGGCAGGCATTGCCTTTGTGCGCGCTTTTGATGCAAAAAAGACAGTGAAAAAAGCCACGCTTTCGGTTTCTGCCATTGGACTTTATGCCGCTTACATCAACCGAAAAAGAGTTGGGAACGCAGTTCTTGCGCCCGGCTGGACGATATACAACGAGCGTGTGCAATACCAAACCTATGACGTGACCGCTCTGCTTGACACAAGCAACACCCTCTCGATTGAGGTTGGTGCCGGTTGGGCGGTTGGCAACATTGCTTGGGGCACCAAAATGTTTGCCGATCAAACCGCTCTCGTCGCATCCCTGACCGTCCTTTATACCGACGGCACGCGCGAGGAGATCGTGACCGACACCGCTTGGGACGTCTATACCACGCCCATTCTCTACTCCGATATTTATCACGGCGAAACGGTGGACAAGACCGCCGAGATCAAGCATCTTGGCAAGGCGATCCGCTCGAATTACAAAACCAAGCTCATAGCGCAAGTGGGTGAGCTCATCACCGAGCACGAGCGTGTAGCTCCCGTTGAGTTGATCCGCACGCCCAAGGGCGAGACGGTGATCGACTTTGGTCAGGAAGTGACCGGCTACGTCGAGGTCCGCATCAAAGCCGCGCGTGGCGCGCGCATCCTTCTCCATCACGCCGAGGTGCTTGACAAAGAAGGCAACTTCTATACAGAAAATCTTCGCCATGCAAAGTGTGAGGATCTCTATATTTGCTCAGGCGGCGAGGACGTTTTCAAGCCGTCCTTCAGCTTCCAGGGCTTCCGCTACGTGCGTCTCTCCGAATTCCCCACCGAAACCGTTGACCTCGATGCTTTCTGTGCAATCGTTGTTCACTCGGACATGAAGCGCACAGGATATTTCCGTTGCGGCAACGAGAAGATCAATCAGCTGTATCACAACGTCATCTGGGGACAAAAGGGCAACTATCTTGACACCCCTACCGACTGTCCGCAACGCGACGAGCGCCTTGGCTGGACGGGTGATGCGCAGGTCTTTGCCCGCACCGCCGCCATCAACTTCAACGTTAAAAAGTTCTTTACCAAGTGGCTTGGCGAAATGGCGATCGAGCAACGCCCGAACGGCGGCATTCCCGAGTTCATTCCAAGATGCAAAAAGAACCGCGGAGAGTACGTAGCCGTTGCCACCGGCTGGGCAGATGCCGCCTGCATCATCCCGTGGGAGCTTTATCTTGCCTACGGCGACAAGAAGTTGCTTGCCGAGCACTACCCCATGATGCGCAAGTGGATCATGTATTTGCACTACACGGGTCCCGAAGAGTTCCTTTGGCTTGGCGGTGACCACTATGGCGACTGGCTGGCAATGGACCACGGTGAGGACAGCTACAAGGG
>JAZNYU010000243.1:0-11565 GCA_045594605.1 Eubacteriales bacterium | reverse complement strand
TTGCCCATAAAAGGTTTTGCGCGCGGGAGTGATGGTCGCATTCTTTTGTGGAATGGAGTGATACAAGGTCAAAAAATCCTGTGCGGATTTGAGCGCGAGCGCTTTCAAATGCTGATATTCTTCCATCGAAAGCGGCGCTTTTTCTGTTTCCAACAGAACGTCCGAGTCGGCATCGCGGATGGCAAGATCGGATTCTTTTTCTTGTACGATCACGATTTCAATGCTACCACCAATGTCTTTGCCGCACCATTTGCAATAAGAGGCAATTTCTTGTGGCATTTTTGCAATCGCCGTCGCAAGATCTTCACCGCGCGCATACGCGCCGACGTAATCGGTGGCATAGAGCAGGGTGTCGTCTCCGTTGTGTTCCCAAACGCAGTTTATGATTGTTTTATCCATCTTTTCACCTATGAATCTTCACAAGTCTTTCCACGTTCACCGCCAGCGCCTCGACGAGTGCATCAACATCCTCGGTGGTGTTGTAGTGGCTGAAACTTACGCGCAGAGCACACTCGGTCTCGTCCTCGCTAGCTCCAAAGGCGATCAGAGCCCGACTGAGCTTTTTGGCGTGCGTTGAGCAAGCCGAGCCGCCTGACACGCAAATGCCGCTCTCGGAGAGCGCGTGGATCATCGTCTCGCTCTTAATGTCGGGGAGCGAGAGGGAAAGAATGTGCGGTGCGCGTGCGCCTGTGGGAATGTGCAATTTAACGGGGAGAGCCGAAAGCTTTTCTTCGGCATAGGTTCTGAGTTGTAGTAAGTGGGGAAGATGGGTGCCAAGATTGGCAAACCCGTACCTTGCCGCCGCACCAAAGGCGACGATGCCAAGCACGTTTTCGGTACCCGAGCGGAATCCGCCCTCTTGTCCGCCACCAAGCAGGGTAGGGACGATATCGCGGCGTTTCAGAGCCGCGGGCGAGACGTAGAGCGCGCCAACGCCCTTGGGGGCGTGAATTTTGTGTCCGCTGATGCTCACAAGGTCAGCCTTGATCGCATCGGGGGTAAAGCGGCACTTCAGGTATCCTTGCACCGCATCTGTGTGTGTTACAATATCAGGATTTTGCGCCTTTGCCATGGTAAAGGCGCGTTTTACGTCATACATCGCACCGGTCTCGTTGTTCACCATCATTATAGAGACGAGGAACGTGCGAGCGTTGAGTGCATCTGCGTATGCGTTCCAATCCAATTCACCGCCGCGCGTGGGGATGCGAATGACCTCAAAGCCGTCCGCTTCAAGCGCCTGCATCGCCTTTTCCACGCCCGAGTGCTCGGAGTCGGTGGTAATAATGCGGCCGCCGCGGCGACGTTCCTTTGCATACGCAGTGCCAAAAATTGCTAAATTGTCGGCTTCACTTCCACAGGAAGTGAAAATCAGCTGCTCGGGGCGCACAGAGCCGCGCAAGCCGAGCGAGGCGGCAACCTCGCGGCGAGCATCCTCCACCAGCTTGCGTGCCGCCTGACCGGCAGGGTGCAGGGAAGAGGGGTTGCCAAAGGTCTCTATTGCCTCGGCAAGCTTTGCCTTTGCCGCATCACACAGGGGAGTGGTTGCGCCGTTGTCAAGATAAATTTGCTTCATAGAACCTTTCAGCGGAAGGTGAAAGCATCAATAATGGCTTCCACGTCCGCGCGATTTGCTTCAAAATTTTGGGGCAGAGCTGTGTAGGTCAGGTTGTAGATCGTGCTTTTATAGCCGAAAATGACCTGCAGATAACGGTAAGTCACACCGCCAACGGTATATTCGTATTCATATTGCAGAGCCTTGCCACCGCCAAGGGTGATCTCAGCTTCGCTGATGCGCTGATACTGACCGCCCGAGGTGGTGCTCATCAGCTCCTCGCTTTTTGCAAAATATTCGCTTACGCTAATGCCTTCTCCCGAGGGGAGATAGGAAACTACGCTTACAAACGAGCCGTCGGGCGCGGTCGCACCGCAGGCGTTGCCGATGTCATTCACAGACCAATTCGTAGGGACAAAGAAGAGATATTCCACCTCACTGTCCGAGGCGATCTTCATACCCTCGGGAGCGTTTGCGTCGTCGGGGAAGGTTTTGATGGCATCGGTGGGGGTGTATTCCTCGCCAAAGAGGAAGTGCTCAAGCATCTTTTGCACGTCTTCCATGCAACGCACGTAAAGATCCTCGGTAGCCGTAAAGGAGAAGACGTAAAAGCTACCGTCCTTTTCTGCAACGATGTGCAAAAAGTGCGTGACCTCGCCGGCTACGGTTGCCGATGCGTGATACTGACGGGCATTTGCGCCGCCAAGCGTGGTGGCAATGCAGTCTTCCTCATAAAGGTGGACCTCACCCGTTGCCATCAGCTTGATTTGGGAGAGAAGTGTTTTTTCAAAATAATAGCCGATCCGCGCGGTGTTCTCGTCAAGTGCTGCCAGCTCGGCGGCAAGGGCATCGTCAATGGGGTATTCGGCAACGCTGACCGCAGACTGTCTGACGGCATTATAGGTCGCACCCGAAACGCCGGGCAAAATTTTGGGGCTCCACGTGGTGGGAACAAAAAGACGGTAGGTAGCACCGTAAGCAGTGGCAGACTGCATTCCCTCGGGAACGAGCGTGTCCTCGTGCGAAGCACACGAGGCTGCCGAGAGCATGGTTCCAAGCAGCAAAAGAGCTGCCAGAAGATGTAACAAAATTCGTTTTTTCATATCAAAGACCTTTCAGGGGGACTTAACCTTCTATTCTTGCAATCATCTGCTTGCCGATTGCGGCAACGTAACGAAGAGCCTCGGGAACAAGCTCATCGGGGAAGCGGTAATAGAAATATCCGCCAATTTCAAAGTTGAGAGTGCCTTGGTAGTTGATCTCACGCAGGGCATCGGCAATGCCGTTCCAGTCCATCGACTCCGAAAAATCATAGGGAGCGGAGTGGTTATCGTGCACACCGTCCACCTCGTGGGCGTGAATGAGCTTGACCTGATCTCCCAGCTTGCGCAACGCACCCGCGGGGGTATCGTTCGTGTCGCCGCCCGTCAGCACAAAGTGACCAAGGTCGGGGCAGGCGCAAAAGCAGTCGGGGTCAAGCATGCCAATGTAGTCAAGGATCTCCTCGGGGCGGGAGCAAACGCAGGGACGGATGATCTCTTTCTCGTCAAAGGTCCACATGTTCTCCATGCCGATCTTTACGTTGTACTTTTTGAGGTAGGGGACCAGCTCGCCAAAAAATTCGATGTTGAATTGGCGGCAGAATTCCACTTCTTTGTCAAAGATGCGACCGCGTGTGTTGAGGGGGTGAATGACCACGTAGGGAGCTCCCAGAACGCTGGTTGCGATAATGGCATTGACCATCATTTTCATAAGCCCCGGGCGCAATTCTCCCTCAAAAACAGAAACAGGACCAAACGCGGCGTGTGTTTGCCCAATGGTAATGCCTGCTTCGTCGGCAAGACGGCGGATCTCGGAGTAATAGGCGACGACCTCTTCCTCGGTGCGATAGGAGTTGGGGCGTGCATCCATTTGCTCGCGGTTACCAACCCAATCGTCAATGCCGTAATCGGCTGCAAGAATTCCTGCATCGCGCATCATCTCAAAGGTCTTTTTTGTGCCATAGCGGGCTTCTAAACCGCCCGTACTAATACTAATCAACATAAATGCACCCTCCTGTGGCTTTTTTGTTCATTATAGCACTTTTGGGGAAAGGTGTCAATAGAATAAAGATATAAAATATAATAAAAAACTTTTCAAACGCAGTTGACAAACGCAAAAAAGTATGATATACTACACAGGAATGACGGTGATAAAGAACTCCGTGGCAGAAATTCTTGCAGAGAGTGTGCGGTTGGTGCGAGCACATAGAGAGTAAGCCATAGGGGATCGCTTTTGAGTCGGTGCGGTGAAGGGGAGTCCCTGCGTAGCTGCATCCGTCCGCCCGCGTTAAGGGATGGGGATACTTGTGTCCCAAGAGGTGCGCCGAATGGCGAAGGTGAGTGGTACCGCGGAGCTTTCCGTCTCACAGCAGGTTGCTGTGGGGCGTTTTTTATTTCCCATAGCGTAATCGATCAGTAAAACAATCCGCAAGGATAGAAAAATAATGGAGTGACAAAAATGGCAAAGGATTACACAAACACACTCAATCTGCCCACAACCGAATTTCCTATGCGTGCGGGACTTCCGCAACGCGAGCCCGAAACGGTAAAATATTGGGCAAACATCGACCTGTATAACAAAATGCAGGAGAACGCAAAGGATAAGCCGCTCTACATTCTGCACGACGGCCCTCCTTTCTCCAACGGCAACATCCACATGGGCCACGCGCTCAATAAGATCCTCAAGGATTTTATCAACAAGTCGCACGCAATGTCGGGCTATCGCGTACCCTTTACCCCCGGTTGGGATAACCACGGCATGCCCATCGAGTCTGCCATCATCAAGCAGAACAAGCTCAACCGCAAGAGCATGTCCATTCCCGAGTTCCGCAGCGCCTGCCACAAGTTCGCGCAGGACTTTGTTGATAAGCAAATGGAGCAATTCATTCGTCTTGGCATCGTTGCCGACTGGGAACGCCCCTACCTGACCATGAATAAATCCTTCGAGGCACGCGAGATCCGCGTGTTTGGCGAAATGTATAAAAAGGGCTACATCTACAAGGGACTCAAGCCCGTTTATTGGTGCCCCAACGATGAGACCGCACTCGCAGAGGCAGAGATCGAGTATCAAACCGACCCCTGCACCTCTATCTATGTCAAGTTCCAAGTAAAGGACGATGGGGGCAAGCTCGCAGGTGTTTGCGATCTTTCCAAGACCTATTTCATCATTTGGACGACCACCACATGGACGCTCCCCGGCAACCAGGCGATTGCCCTCAACCCCGAAGAAAGCTACGTCATTGTCAAGGCTGATAACGGCGAGTGCTACATTGTAGCCGAGGCGCTTTGCGGCAAGACCATGCTTGAGGGTGGCATTGAGAATTATGAGGTTCTCGACCGCCGCGTAGGTAAGGACTTCGAATATATGACCGCACAGCATCCCTTCCTCGACCGCGACAGTCTCGTAGTTGTAGCAGATTACGTCACCATGGAAAGCGGTACCGGTTGCGTACACACCGCAGGCGGCTTTGGTGCAGACGATAACATCACCTGCCGTCGCTATGGACTTCCTCCGCTCGTTCCCGTAGACGATAGAGGCTATCAAACCGAAGAAGCAGGCAAGTTTGCAGGTTTGCGCTACGATCAATCCAACGAGGCAATTCTTGCCGATATGAAGGAGACGGGCGCACTGTTTGCATCCGCACAGATCGAGCACGAATATCCGCACTGCTGGAGATGTAAGAATCCCATCATCTTCCGCGCAACCCCTCAGTGGTTCTGCTCGGTTGATGCTTTTAAGGATGCAGCCGTAGAGGCTTGCGAAAAGGTAGAATGGCTGCCCGAGTGGGGCGGAGACCGCATCAAGCAAATGGTGCGCGAGAGAGCAGACTGGTGCATCTCCCGTCAACGCCATTGGGGTTTGCCCATTCCCGTATTCTATTGCGACTGCTGCAAAAAGCCCATCTGCAACGATGAGACCATCGAGCGCGTAGCAACCCTATTTGGTGAGAACGGCTCCAACATCTGGTATGAAAAGAGCGCAGCCGAACTGCTTCCCGAGGGCTTCGTATGCCCCGAGTGCGGCGGCAAGACCTTTACCACCGAGACCGACACCCTTGACGGTTGGTTTGACTCCGGCTCCTCTCACTTTGCCGTTATGGAGAACAACCCCGAGCAGCGTTGGCCCTCGGATATGTACCTTGAGGGTGCCGACCAATACAGAGGCTGGTTCCAATCCTCGCTCCTGACTGCAGTCGGTTCTACCGGCGTGGCACAAGCCCCCTACAAGACCGTTCTTACCCACGGTTGGGTAGTTGACGGCGAGGGCAAGGCAATGCACAAGTCCTTGGGTAACGTTATCGTTCCCTCGGATATCGTTGCAAAGTACGGCTCCGATCTGGTCCGTCTGTGGGTAGCATCCTCCGATTATCGCGTTGACGTTCGTGTTTCTGACGTCATCTTCAAGCAGCTTTCCGATGCTTACCGCAAGATCCGTAACACCGTCCGTATCCTCATTGCAAACCTCAACGATTTCAATCCTGATACCGACGCCGTTGCATTCGATAACCTCTATGAGATCGACCGTTGGGTCATCTCCGCAATGAACGATCTGACCAAGACCGTTAAGACCGCATACGATACCTACGAATTCCACGTAGCATATCATGCAATCAACAACTTCTGCACCACCGAGCTCTCCAAGCTCTACGTTGATATCACCAAGGATCGCGTTTACACCGGCAAAAAAGACGGCGAGCCTCGCCGCAGCGCACAAACGGCTATGTACTTTGTGCTCTCCGGACTTGTCCGCCTGCTCGCTCCCATCATCTCCTTCACCGCTGAAGAGATGTGGCAGGCAATTCCGCACAAGGCAACCGACAAGTGCGAGAGCGTATTCCTCAACGATATGCCCGTATATGACGAAGCACTCTGCTTCTCTGACGTAGCAGAGAAGTGGAACAAGCTCTTTGAGCTTCGCGAGGACGTAATGAAGGCACTTGAGATCGCCAGAGCAGAAAAGCTGGTTGGTAAGTCTCTTGAAGCAAAGATCACGCTTTACACCACCGATGAAGAAAAGCTGGCTCTCCTTGGCGCATTCGGCAAGGAGCTCACCACCGTATTCATCGTTTCGGGCGTAAAGGTCGAAGCGACCAACGCTCCCGAGGGCGTGTTTGTTGGCGAAGAGAGCAACCTTGGCGTGCTGGTAGCCCCCGCTGACGGCTGCAAGTGCGACCGTTGCTGGAGCTTCTCCACCGAGGGCGAGGACGACGGCGAGGGCGGCTTTATCTGCGCTCGTTGCCGCGATATTCTGAAATAATTTTGACTTTAGAGGGGAAGGGACTCTTTGCAAAAAAAGAATCCCTCCCCCGACTATCTTTTCCTAAAGGAGAAAACTATGACCGTTATCTTAATTGCCGTCATCATAGGCGTTATCGGGCTCGATCAGCTCACCAAGTGGCTCACCGTGGTGAACCTGGATCTTCACGAGACCTTTCCGCTTTGGCAGGACGTGTTCCACTTTACCTACGAGCGCAACACGGGCATGGCGTTTGGAATGCTCAAGGATCACCGCTGGGTGTTCATGGTCTTTTCCACCGTTGCCATCGTTGCGTTGCTGGTCTATCTGTTCCGCTTCCGTCCCGAGAGCCGTTGGATGCAAATTTCCATGGCGTTCATCATCGGCGGTGGCATCGGCAACATGATCGACCGCATCTTTTTGGGATACGTAGTTGACTTTTTTGATTTCCGCCTCATCAATTTTGCCGTTTTTAACGTGGCAGACTCTTTTGTTTGCATCGGCGCGGGTATGATGATCGCTTATCTTCTGATCGACCTGATCCGCGAGATCAAGCTGGAGCGCGCAAAAAAAGCCGCAGGAGAGGAACAGAATGACACCGACGTGGAATAACGATACAGAAGCCAACCTCTTGCTCTGCGAGGCAGAAGAAGGGGATAGAGGCACACGCTTGGATCAGTTTGTGGCAACACACGCCGACCTGACGCGCTCTGCCGCCGCACGCCTGATCGAGGACGGAGCGGTGAGCGTGAATGGCAAGACCGTAGCCAAAAACTACAAGATTGCCAAGGGCGACGCGGTTGAGGTCACACTCCCCGAACCCGAGCCCTGCGAGGCGCTCCCCGAAAATATCCCCTTGGATATCATTTATGAGGACGCCGACATCATCGTCATCAATAAGCCGGTCGGCATGGTCGTCCATCCCGCCGCGGGAAACCCGTCGGGAACGCTCGTCAATGCACTCCTGTATCATTGCGGAGAGTCGCTCTCGGGTGTGGGCGGTGTGATCCGCCCGGGCATCGTGCACCGCATCGATAAGGATACGAGCGGCCTTTTGGTGGTTGCCAAAAACGATGAAGCGCACCTCGCGCTCTCTGCACAGCTCAAGGAGCATCACGTCAGCCGCATCTATACCGCCGTAGCGATCGGGAACTTCCGTGAGGAAGAGGGAACGGTCAATGCCCCCATCGGGCGCCACCCCGTCGACCGCAAAAAAATGGCGGTCATTCACAATAGTGAGTTGCGCTCACGCGAGGCAGTTACACATTGGTCGGTGCTCGCACGCGGTGAGGCAGACGGCAATTCCTTCACGCTGCTCCGTTGTCAGCTCGAAACAGGACGCACACACCAGATCCGTGTGCATATGGCATCCGTGGGGCATCCGCTCCTCGGGGATGCGGTCTACGGCGGCGCGAATACACGCTTTGAGAGCCGTCATCGCGCATCCATCACAGGGCAATGTCTGCACGCAGGCGAGCTTCGCCTTACCCACCCGCGCACGGGGGAGGAAATGCAATTTTTTGCGCCCATGCCTGCAAATATGCAACACGTAGTGGATATTTTGTTCAAAAACGAGGAAGAAACCGTATGAAAAAAGTATTTTTGATTTTTTTATGCTTTGCACTTCTGTTTTCCCTTGCCGCCTGTTCGGGCTACGTAAGCAGCTACAAAGCGCTTCTGTTTGTGCGCGAGGAGCACACAGATCACGCAAGCATCCGCTTTTCGAGCTTGGAAGGCACCTACGTTATGAAGCTGAAAATGAAGGGCGATAGGCAAGAGGGCAATATCCACTGTACCGCATCCCTTGAGGAAGGCGAGATCAACGTCTGGTACGATGCCCATGGCACAAAGGAGCTTTTGTTCAACCTCAAAGCGGGCGAGAGCCTTGACGAGCACCTCGGCTACGTTGAGAGCGGCAAAACGGTTTACGTCATCGTCGAAACCGTCACCCCTGCCAAGGAAGGAAAGATCACCGTCGATCTTCGCAAGTCATAACCCCCGCGCGGACAAAAACGAGAACTTTACATCATTGAAAACGGGAGATTTGCTCGATGAATAAGGAATTTAAAAAATTCGATATGAAAGCGCCGCCAATCAGACAGCGTCAATGGTTAAGACCGGTCACTTGGGCTATTTCGTTTCCCTTTACGTGGGCGCAAAAGACAAAGGTCATCAAAGAGAACTGTGAAGGACTCAAGCCCCCATATCTTTTGATCTGCAATCACAACGCGTTCTACGATTTTATGGTAGCAACGCGCGCGATATTTCCGCACAGAGCAAATTACGTGGTCGCCATCGATGGCTTTTTTGGATTTCCTCTAAAAAAGTGGCTTCTTCGCAACGTTGGCGGCATCTGCAAGCGCAAGTTCACAACCGACCTTGTGCTCATTCGCCACATCAAGCGAGTGTTGAACAACGGCGACGTGCTGATCATCTATCCCGAGGCGAGATACTCCGATTGCGGCATGCAGAGCGAGCTCCCCGAATCCTTGGGGCAGATGTGCAAAAGAATGAAGGTACCCGTTGTAACGCTCAATTGCAAGGGACATCACCTCAAAACCCCCGTCTGGAATCTTAAGGATAGAAAGATCCCTTACACAGAGGCTTATCTCACGCAGCTCTATACGGCAGAGCAACTCAAGGATGCGAGTGTGGATGAGATCAATGCAAAGCTTGCCGAGGCGCTTAGCTACGACGATTTTGCATGGCAAAAGGAAAACGGCATCAAAATCAACGTTCCGTATCGTGCAGAGGGGCTTCACCACGTGCTTTATCAGTGTCCGCACTGCCGCACCGAATACGAAATGAGCAGCAAGGGCGATACCGTCAAGTGCGAGCATTGCGGCAAAGCCTGGCACATGACCGAGCTTGGCGAGCTTGTTGCAAACGAGGGCGAGACCGAGTTCTCTCACATCCCCGATTGGTACGAGTGGCAACGGGCAAACGTGCGCCAAGAGGTGCGAGAGGGAAGATACTATTTCGAGTCCGAATGTCACGTCAGATCTATGCCCAACGGCACAAGATTTTACGATATCGGCACCGGAACGCTCATTCACGACCTCGACGGCTTCAGACTCAAGGGCAGCGGAAAATACGGTGACTTTGAGATGGAGCGACGTGCAGCAGGTCTTGAAGCCTGCCACATCGAGTATGATTATCTTGGCAAATACGGACCGTGCATCGATTTGAACACGCTGGACGATACGTACTATATCTATCCGCACGCCGAGAAGTTTTCGGTAGCCAAAATCAATTTTGCAACCGAGGAAATGTATCGCATGATCAAGGAAAACAATTCCAAGCACGCAACCCGGGGCATGCAAAAGGAGCCCCAAGAGGCATCCGTTTCCTAAAAAAGAACGCGCAAAAGGTGAAAAAACTTTTGCGCGTTTTCTTTATTCATCTACCATCTGCTTATAAATCTCATTTTTTGCAACACCGCGGTCGCGCGCCACTTGCTTGATGGCATCCATTTTTGCCATGCCGCCACTCATATAATGCTGCACGTGGGTGGGAATATCCATCGCATCCCAAAAGCTCGCGACAACGGCATCCTTTGCACCCTCAACGACCAGCACGTACTCGCCACGCGGACTTTGCTCCTTGTAATACGCCACCGCTTCGCCGAGTGTGAGGCGCAAGATCTCCTCGTGTGCCTTGGTCAGCTCGCGGCAAATGGCAATGCGACGATCCTCGCCAAAGGTGCGGGCAAGATCGTCAAGCGTTGCTTGCAGCTTGTGAGGCGCTTCGTGAAAGAGCATTGTTCTCGTCTCGCTTGCAAGAGCGGATAGATGCGCACGACGTTCTGCCTTATTGACCGAAAGAAAGCCCTCAAAGGTAAATCTGCCTGTCGGCAGCCCCGAAAGGGTAAGTGCCACAATCGATGCCACAGGACCGGGGACAGAGGTGACGGGGATGCCGCGTGCAGCGCACAGAGCCACCATATCCTCGCCGGGGTCACTGATGGCAGGCGTGCCCGCATCGGTGATGAGCGCACAGCTCTCGCCCCCTTCAAGGCGCGCGGCGATCTGCTCGCCTCTCTCGCGCTTGTTGTGCTCAAAATAGGAGACCATCGGCTTGGAAATACCCAAATGCGTGAGCAGGCGCATCGAATTGCGCGTGTCCTCGGCGGCAATAAAATCCACCTCGGAGAGCACCTTGATGGCTCTTTCCGAAAGGTCCGCCAGGTTTCCAATCGGCGTGGCAACCAGATAAAGCGTGCCCGAGAGCACGCGATTTTTTTCTTTTGCACGAGTTTCAATTTGTTTGATGGAGCTCATAAGTTTCCTTTCGTATTGCAATCGTTTACTTGGAATTTTCAAACCATTCCTTATGCATTTCTGCAAGAAATTCTTTTGTAATGGGGTAGCCCGTGTATTTGCCAATAATTGAGTCAACGCAACAATAGGGGCATAGGGCAGTTCCTTTGGTATCTTTTATCCATTCTTTAATTTCGGTAGGAGAAAAAATTTCAAGGCAGTAAAAACAACCGCAAAGAGAATCTTTTAAAAGTTCTTCTTTGTTATTTGTGCAATAAGCGTGCGCCGCACGAACAGAGTATTCCATTTTTTCTCCTTTCACCGGCATTTATTTTCTCTCCAAACAATCTTCTTAGCGGATGGGGTCTTGGTGGTGCCCAGCCGCTCGCGGTAGCAAAAGCGAGCGGTGCGCTCGCGTCGACTGTCTATTCGCGTGCTAACAACGTTATTGGGGTATCTGTTGCGCGAAAGGTTTTG
>JAZNYU010000242.1:0-4056 GCA_045594605.1 Eubacteriales bacterium | reverse complement strand
CTCTCCGAAAAGAATGTTCACACGGCAAGGAAGGGAGCGTGTGACACAGTCAGACACACCCTCCCTCCCTTCTGCGCTTACGCGCAGAGGAGAGAATAGAGATGAAAAAGATGGATAATACTAGAACACAGAAAAAAGCAGAAATTTTTAAAAAAAATTTCAAAAGATATTGCAAAAAGGATATGTCTTTTGGTATAATATGATTGTACGTATCCAATTAATAAGGAGAACCCCTAACAAGAATGAAATTCGCTTTTTTTGATACCAAGCCTTACGATAGGCAATCCTTTGAGGCGATCGCTCAAAACTCGGGTATTCGCTTTAAATATTATGAAACCAAGCTCAACGAGGACACCGTTGATCTCGCTCACGGTTGCGACGGCGTTTGTGTGTTTGTCAACGACACCGTCAATGCCGCCGTCATCGACCGTCTTTGCGAAATGGGCGTCAGCATGATCGCTCTGCGTTGCGCAGGCTTTAACAACGTTGACGTGCGCTATGCCTTTGGCAAGATCCACGTTTTCCGCGTTCCCGCCTACTCGCCCTATGCGGTTGCCGAGCACGCCATGGCAATGCTGCTCACATCCATTCGTCGCATCCACAAGGCGTATATCCGCACGCGCGACTTTAACTTTAGTCTCAACAACATGACGGGCTTTGACCTGCACGGCAAGACCGTTGGCATCATTGGCACGGGCAAGATCGGCCGCGTGTTCATCGACATCTGCCGCGGCTTTGGCATGAAGGTGCTGGCATACGATAAATTCCCCGCAAAGGATCTTGACAACGGTGACACTATCCGCTACGTCGAGCTCGACGAGCTCTTTGCGTGCAGCGATATTATTTCTCTGCACTGTCCTCTCACCGAGGAGACTTACCACATGATCAACGAGGAGACGATCGCACGCTGCCGTCGCGGCGTGGTGCTTATCAACACCTCGCGCGGTGCACTGGTCGATGCCGAGGCATTGCTTGCCGCCATCAAATCCCGCCATGTGGGAGCGGCTTGCCTTGACGTTTACGAGGAAGAATCCGACTTCTTCTTTGAGGACTTCTCGGGTCACATCCTCGAGGATGACATTCTGGCAAGATTGATCTCTATGCCAAACGTTATCGTTACGTCTCACCAGGCGTTCCTGACTAACGAGGCGCTTGCAAACATTGCAGAGACAACCATAGATAATATTCTTCGCTTTTCGCAAACAGGGCAGTGCCCCAATGAAATTTGCTATCGCGGCGGCGTTACCGAGGATTGCCGCAGCGGCAAGTGCTTTTAAAACGATTGAATAAAACGCAAGAGGTGTAAAATGAACATTACAAAAGACATCAAGTATATTGGCGTAAACGATCATAAGATCGATCTGTTCGAGGGGCAGTATATCGTTCCCAATGGCATGGCGTATAACTCTTATGCCATCATCGACGAAAAGATCGCTATTATGGATACCGTGGATGCCGCATTCACACACGAGTGGCTCGATAACATTCAAAACGCGCTTGGCGCACGCAAGCCCGACTATCTTGTTGTGCAACACATGGAGCCCGACCACTCGGCAAACATTGCAAACTTCCTCGCGGCTTATCCCGATGCTACCGTTGTTTCCTCGGCAAAGGCGTTTGTTATGATGAACAATTTCTTTGGAACCGACTACACTGACCGCCGCATTGTGGTTGGCGAGGGCGACGTGCTTGACCTTGGCAAGCACAAATTGACCTTTGTCACCGCTCCCATGGTGCACTGGCCCGAGGTCATCGTTACCTACGATAGCACCGACAAGGTACTCTTCTCGGCAGACGGCTTTGGCAAGTTTGGAGCCCTTGACGTTGAGGAAGAATGGGCATGCGAGGCGCGCCGCTACTACATTGGCATCGTTGGAAAATACGGTACGCAGGTGCAGGCGCTCCTGAAGAAGGCGGCAGGGCTGGATATCTCCATCATTTGCCCTCTGCACGGTCCCGTGCTCACCGAAAATCTCGGTTATTACCTCAACCTTTATAACACATGGTCGAGCTATCAACCCGAGGACGAGGGCATTGTCATTGCCTACACCTCGGTTTACGGCAACACCAAAAAGGCAGTGCTCGCACTTGCCGACAAGCTCCGCGCAAAGGGCTGTCCCAAGGTCGTTGTCAATGACCTCGCGCGCTGCGATATGGCAGAGGCAGTTGAGGATGCCTTCCGTTACAGCAAGCTCGTGCTTGCCACCACCACCTACAACGCCGACATTTTCCCCTTTATGCGCACCTTTATCGACCACCTCACCGAGCGCAACTATAGCAATCGCGAGGTAGCGTTCATCGAAAACGGCAGCTGGGCGCCCATGGCGACCAAGACCATGAAGGGTATGCTTGAAAAATCCAAAAACCTCACCTATGCCGAAAACACCGTCAAAATTCTGTCGGCTCTCAACGAGGAAAGCGCCGCACAGCTCGAAGCCCTTGCAAACGAGCTTTGCCGCGAGTATCTTGCTATGCAAGACGATGACAGTGTTAACAAAAATGACGTAAAGGCACTGTTCCGCATCGGCTACGGTCTTTACGTTGTCACCTGCAACGATGGCAAAAAGGATAACGGACTCATCGTCAACACCGTTACCCAGCTCACCGACACCCCCACGCGTGTTGCGGTCACCATCAACAAAAAGAACTATTCTCACCACGTTATCAAGCAAACGGGCAAAATGAACGTCAATTGCCTGACCACCGATGCACCCTTTAAGGTGTTCGAGTCCTTTGGATTTGTCAGCGGCAGAACCGTTGATAAGTTTGCCGATTGCACCCCCAACCGCTCCGAAAACGGTCTCGTCGTTCTTCCGCGCTATATCAACGCATTCATCTCTCTCGAGGTCGAAAACTACGTGGATATGGACACCCACGGAATGTTCATCTGCAAGGTAACAGAGGCGCGTGTGCTTTCGGATAAGGAAACCATGACCTACACCTACTACCAAGAAAACGTCAAGCCCAAGCCCGAGACCGAGGGCAAGACGGGTTACGTTTGCAAGATCTGCGGTTACGTCTACGAGGGAGAAGAGCTCCCCGAAGATTTCGTATGCCCGCTTTGCAAGCACGGCCCCGCTGATTTTGAGAAAATCCAATAACAATATTATATAACAGGAGGACACTACTATGTGTGAAAACAGATTTTACATTTGCGAACATTGCGGCAACATCGTTGGCTTGATCCACGATGCCGGCGTACCCATGATGTGCTGCGGCCAAAAGATGAAAAAGCTTGAGGCAGGTGTTGTTGAAGCCAGCCTTGAAAAGCACATTCCCGTTGTTACGGTTGAAGGTAACACCGTACGTGTTGTCGTCGGCTCCGTAACGCACCCCATGAGCGAGGAACACCACATTGCGTGGGTTTATCTGCAAACCGACCGCGGCGGACAAAGAAAGTGCCTGTGCACCACCGGCGCCCCCGAGGTAACATTTGCACTGTGTGATGAAACCCCTGTTGCCGTTTACGCTTACTGCAACCTGCACGGCTTGTGGAAGGCAGAGATCTGATTTTAATTAAAATTTAAATAACAGGAGGAAAACAAAATGAAAAAGTACGTATGTGACGCTTGCGGATGGGAATATGATGAAGCGCTTGGCGATCCCGATAACGGCATCGCTCCCGGCACCAAGTTCGAGGATCTTCCCGACGATTTCGAATGCCCTCTCTGCGGAGTAGGCAAGGATATGTTCAGCGAGGCTGAATAAAACAATGTGATGTTGCCCCTCCCTCACTGTTGTTGGGGGAGGGGCTTGCTCTCTGTCATGGATTTTTTAGAAGAAAAATCGAAAAAGATATTGACAAACCTCTTTGATTGTGATATAATATGCGTTGTGAATAATTGCGGCGTCGCCAAGCGGTAAGGCAACGGACTCTGACTCCGTCATTACCTAGGTTCGAATCCTAGCGCCGCAGCCATAAAAAGGCTACGAAAAAGATATAGCCTCGAAAAGTCCTTGAATTTCAAGGACTTTTTCGCTTTTATAGGGCGTAATTTCAATGTTCAAATCCGCAGATATAATCAAGGTATTTTTCAACACTTCAAGGATTTGAAC
>JAZNYU010000241.1:0-3260 GCA_045594605.1 Eubacteriales bacterium | reverse complement strand
ATGCTGCCGCTCCCCTTGCCCAGACCGACCGCATCGTTATGTACGGTGACGGCAACTCCACCCGTCTTGTAAAGGACGTTATGAACAGCGCAAACCAGATCATGGAAGGCGTTAAGGAGTCTACCGGTCTTGACGTTGCATCCCTTCTCGCCGGCGTTGTTGGCGGCAAGGTTGTAAGCAACGCACAACAGGAACCCGAAGCAAAAGAATAATATTTTCCCTATGAGGGGACACTGCCCGGCAGTGTCCCCCTGTGGAATTTTTTCAGAGAACGATAGAAAAGGATAGACTATGAGCGAGAAAACCACAAAACCCGAAAAAAAACGCTTGCCGCAAGCCCCCGAGCTCATTCGCCACGGCGAGGTTCGCAACGGCAGACTGATTCGCTACTACGGAAAAAAGAGCGAGGTCGTCATTCCCGATGATATCACCGATATCGCCGAGGAGGCGTTTCGCGGAAATACCCACATTGTGCGCGTTGTTCTTGGCAGACGTGTTGCCACCATTGGCCCGCGCGCCTTTCAGGATTGCACGAGCCTTTTGCAGGTGACCTTCCCCTCGGGACTGCGCCAGATCGGCGAGCAGGCATTTGAGGGCTGCAGCGCCATGACCGCGCTGCTCCTCCCCCGCTCGGTCGTCTCTCTTGGCGACTCCTGCTTTAAGGGTTGCACGGCGCTGCGTCACGTGGTGCTTTCGGCATCCATCGAGCACATCGGTCGCTACGCATTCTGCAACTGCGAAAGTCTTGAGGAGCTGACGCTGCCCGAGGGCATTACCGCCCTGCACCGCTGCACCTTCTGGGGTTGCCGCTCGCTCAGATCCGTCAATATTCCCGAGAGCGTCCGCACGCTCGGCCGTTACATTTTTGCGCGCTGCACCGCTCTGCGCGAGGTCGACCTTTCGGATAGCATCGTTTACGTAGGCATTGGCGTGTTCAGCGACTGCCACTCCCTCACCCGCGTGCATATGCCCAACGCCATTCGCGTTGTGAGCGACTATACCTTCTCCTGTTGTACCAATCTCGAAACGGTCGAGCTGCCCGATCACATCAATTATATCGGCAACGCCGCTTTCGCACACTGCAAAAAGCTCAAGGATATCACCATCTCCCCCGATGTCAAGCGTATCGGTCACTCGGCGTTTATGGGATGCGTGTCACTGAAAGAGATCACGATCCCCGCTGCCGTTCAGGATATTGCCCCCTCTTGCTTCGCCTACTGTGAAGCGCTGGAGAAGGTCACCATTGACGCCCCTTTGAAGGAATTGGAAGAGCATATGTTCTCGCATTGCTTTGCCCTGGCGAGCATCCGCCTGCCAAAAACGCTGGTCAAAATTGAGGCAGAGGCCTTTGCAAAATGCACCTCTCTCTCGGTTGTAGAAGCATCCCTCGCGCTGAAGGCGATTGAAGAAAAAGCATTTTGGGGTTGCCTCTCGCTCAAGGAGATCAGCCTGCCCGCATCTCTTCGGGAGGTTGGCGACGAAGCGTTTATGGATTGTCTCTTTTTGCAGACCGTCATATTTGCAAACTCGCGCGTCAAGATCAAGCGCGGCGTGTTTGGCGGTTGCGACAGCCTGAAAACGGTAGTCCTGCCCGACGGCACCTTTACCTTTGGCAAGCGCAGTCTCAAATGGGGAATCCCCTCGGGCACGCGCCTTGTCACCCACAAGGAGCTTGCCGCCGCCGAGGCGTTGATGCAAAAAGCGCTTGAAACACCCATCGAAGACGAAGAACTCGAAGAAGCAACCACCCCCGCCGAAGCCGAGGCGACTGACGCTATGGAAGAATAAACAGAATGAAAAGCCAACGGTTATCAGCCGTTGGCTTTTGTTGTGCTCCCAACAAATTCAATCAAAACAAAACCGCCATTCTCCTTCTTTACATTTTTTCAACTTTTTTTGCAAAAAATATTGCAAACAGGGGCGCGGTGTGGTATAATAATATGTCAGGCTGTTTGATTGGTATGACCCCCTAATTTATAAATAAAGGAGTTGTTTTTTATGAGTCGTATGTTCGGCACTGTTTCGCGCGGAGTGAGAGCTCCCATCATCAGAAACGGCGACAACATTGTGGATATCGTTACCGAATCTGTTCTGGAGGCATCCCGCGTTGAGGGTGTTCCCTTCCATGACAGAGACATCGTTGCTATGACCGAGGCCGATGTGGCACGCGCACAGGGCAACTATGCAACCGTTGACGACATTGCTACCGACATCAAAAATAAATTTGGCGGCGAGACCGTTGGTGTTATCTTCCCCATCCTCAGCCGCAACCGTTTTGCCATCTGCCTGCGCGGCATTGCAAAGGGCTCCAAAAAGGTTGTTTTGATGCTCTCCTATCCCTCTGACGAGGTTGGAAACCATCTGATCAGCTTGGATGCCGTTGACGCAAAGGGTGTCAACCCCTATTGCGACGTCCTCACCCTTGCACAGTACCGCGAACTGTTTGGCTATCAAAAGCACACCTTTACGGGCGTGGACTACGTAGAGTACTACGAGAGCCTCATCCGCGAATGCGGCGCCGAGGCAGAGATCATTTTTGCAAACAACGCAAAGGCGATCCTCCCCTATGCCAAAAACGTGCTCTGCTGTGATATTCACACACGTGCACGCACAAAGCGCATCCTCAAGGCGGCAGGCGCCGAGGTCGTTCTCGGTCTGGATGAGATCCTGCACGCTCCCGTTAACGGCTCGGGCTACAACGCTGACTATGGTCTCTTGGGCTCGAACAAGGCTACCGAGGATCAGGTCAAACTCTTCCCCCGCGATTGCCAACCCGTTGTTGATGCCATTCAAAAGCAGCTCTTTGAAGCTACCGGTAAGAAGATCGAAGTAATGGTCTATGGCGATGGCGCCTTCAAGGACCCCATCGGCAAGATCTGGGAGCTCGCCGACCCGGTCGTTTCCCCCGCCTACACCAAGGGACTTGAGGGAACGCCCAATGAGCTCAAGCTCAAATATCTCGCGGACAACGATTTCTCCAACCTCGAAGGCGAAGAACTCAAAGCCGCTATTAAGGCAAAGATCCACGAAAAGGATGATAACCTCGTTGGTCAGATGATCTCCGAGGGTACTACCCCCCGCCGCCTGACCGACCTCATCGGCTCGCTCTGCGACCTCACCTCCGGCTCCGGCGACAAGGGCACGCCCATTATCTGGATCCAAGGCTATTTTGATAATTATACCGCAGAATAAGCGCGGGATTATGTGGGGAAAACTTCTTAAAAGAAGTTTTCCCCACACCCCTTTCAAGAACTTTTGCA
>JAZNYU010000240.1:0-11354 GCA_045594605.1 Eubacteriales bacterium | reverse complement strand
TGCGCAACACCGCGCAGGAGCATATCCTGCTCATCAACGAGGAGGGCGAATATGAGCTCACACCTTACGATTGCATCAAGGGTGCGGGCGGTGACGGCGCCCCGATGAGCGCATACATCTTTACAAGAAGAAACAAGAACTACGTGGTTTTGTGGCACACCAAGGGCGAGGGCAAGCTCTCCCTGCCCCTCCCCACCTCTGCCCTCTGTTACGAGGACGAGCTTGGCGGCAAGCAGCTGCCCCTTGACGAGATTGACGACAAGACCGTTCTCACCGTTAACGACCGCCACTACCTCTCCACAACACTTGATAAAGAAACCATTGTTGAAGCATTTAAGAATGCGAGATTGATGGAAGAATAAACCCACAAACATATAAAAAAGCAGGGAAAATCGCTTGATTTTCCCGGCTTTTTGCATATACGTGGTGCAAAAACGCGTGTTTTTGCTACTTCAGAGCAAAGCTCTGTCACACTCTGCACAGAACAAAAGCCACACATAAAACATGAAAAACCCCGTCGGGTTTTTCGACGGGGTTCAACCTTGTAAAGTGTCCTTCAAGTTTCGTTAAACTCAAATGATCTTTCTAATGTGGGCGTTGTTCTGCGCAAAGTCAGGTTCTGCGAGAGCCGGTCTTGCAGTCGGCACAAACGTAGTGAACCGTCAGCTCGTAGTCCTCGATCTCGGTGCCGATCTCCTCTTCCAGCATGTCCGAGAGAGAGTGTAGCTTGATGTCGGTGATCTTGCCGCATTTGTCACAAAGCAGGTGGTCGTGCGGCTCCATGATTTTATCAAAGCAGTCGGCAACGCCGTCGATGTGCAGGCGCTTGACAAGCCCCGCCTCGTTCATTGCGTTGAGGTTGTTATAAATGGTCGCCATAGCGATGGAAGGCATTTTGAGCTTTGCCAAAAAGAAGATCTCGTCTGCCGTCAGGTGGCGGTCGGATTGCTTCAAAATATTGATAATGAGCTCTCTTTGTTTTGTCATTTTTCGCTCTCCTTTTGAAATAAGAATAGTTCTAATTCTATTATAATCCATTTTTTGGCGTTTGTCAAGAGGATATAAACAATTTTTGCCAATTTTTTATGTATAAAAAATTGCGGCAATTGCACTTTGGCGGTTGACTTTTTTATATCCTTATGGTATTATTAAAATAGATAATTATGTGTTGGAGGCGAGACTATGGAACAAAAGCGCTTTAGCAAAAACGATAGCGGCTTTATTTTCGCGCATTGCGGACGTGAGGTGGAACCCTTGGGCTTTACCTCGCGCAATCACTGCCCCTTTTGCCTGTGGTCCCTGCACGTGGATATCAACCCCGGCGACCGCGCCAACACATGCGGCGGTCAGATGGAGCCCATCCGAACCGAGCCGGATGCTCGAAAAGGATACGTCATTATTCACCGCTGCACCAAGTGCGGCGAGATCCACCGCAACCGTGCAGCACACGAGGCAAAGGTTCAGCCCGACAGCATCAAATTGCTCATCAAATTGACCGCAGGAATTCAGTAAAGGAGATACGCTCATGATTTACATGTTTTTGGCAAACGGATTTGAAGAAGTAGAGGCTCTGGCGCCCCTTGATCTTTTGCGCCGCGCAGGCTGCGACGTTACCACCGTTGGCGTTGGCGGCAGCGATACCATTGTTGGCGCACACGGCATTGCCGTTGGAGTGGATATCCCCGACACGATGTTCCATGACTCCAAGCCCGAAATGGTCATTCTGCCCGGCGGCATGCCCGGCACACGCCATCTGGACGGGTCGCGCACCGTAGATGCGGCATTGCGCGCCGCCATCAACTCGGGCGCTTACGTTGCCGCCATTTGCGCCGCCCCCATGGTGCTTGGTAAGCGCGGATACCTGCGTGGCAAAAACGCAGTCTGCTTCCCTGGCTTTGAGGAATACCTCGAGGGTGCTATTCTGCAACCCGCGGGAGTGAAAGTTGTTACCGACGGCAAGATCATCACCGCGGTTGGTATGGGCGTGGCTGTTGAATTCGGTCTGGCGCTCGTCCGTGTTCTCAAGGGCAACGAGGCATCCGATGCTCTGCGTTCTGCCATTCTTGCCGACTGATGATGGATAAGATCACCCTGCGCGGTGTCCTTTTGCAAAAGCGGGCGGAGATCCCTCGTGAAGAAAAAAAGGCAATGGACCGCGATATTGCCGCGGGGATTGGCGATTCTCCGCTCTTCAAAAACGCATCTATGCTGCTCATTTACGCGCCCTTGGAGAATGAGATCAATCTGCTCCCCTTGGCGCTCGTTGCGCGCAAGCGCGGTATTCCCGTCGCGTTTCCGCGATGCGACAAAGAAAGCGGTACGATGCAGTTTTACACTCTGCCCGAGGGGCAAAAGCTCTCGCCCGGTGCCTACGGGATCCCCGAGCCGCCCGAGGATGCGCCCCTGTGCACCCCCGACCGTCGCGCGCTCTGCATCGTTCCGGCGCTTTCTTACGACCTGGACGGCAACCGCGTAGGCTACGGCAAGGGATATTATGACCGCTACCTTGCCACCTTTCCCGGTGTAACGGTTGGCGTGGCGTATGCCTCGATGCTGCTCAAAAGCGTGCCCACCGAGCCACACGATTTGCCCGTAGACTGGCTCTTTACCGAGCGCGGCGTTTACCGTTGCAAAAAGCCCGTGCAAGCCGAAATCAGACCCGTAGCAAAAGAAACGGTAACCCGTCAAACAGAAACACCACCTCAAAAAAACGAAACCGCCTCAAAGGGACGGCAGATCTTTGACCGCCTGATGAGCGGTTCGCGCCGTTTGGGCGGCGGTACGGACGGAGCATCCAAGCCCTTGCACGCACCTCTTTTGTTGGTGCTCGCGAACTTTGTGCTCCTGTTGCTCTCCCGTCTCGTTGACGCACGTTTGCTTGACCGCGACAGCGAATACGTGGGCGTTATTTTGATACAGGTGCTCATTTTCATCATCCCCGCCATTCTGTATTGCAAGCTGCGAGGCGAAAGCTTTGCCGAGCGCATCCGCTTGCGCGCACCGCGACTTTCGCATATCCCCTTTTTGCTCTACCTCTTGGTGGTGATGATTGCCGGTAGTCTTTTGACCTCGATCATCACGGGTGGCATCCGCTCTCTTGACGGAAGCTTCACCCTTTACGATACCTTTGTTGCGCGTACGGGCACCCCTGTTGAGACTGCTTACGCCATTCTTGCGTATGCATTCCTGCCCGCCGTTGGTGAGGAATTGACCTACCGCTCCATTCTTTGCTCGGAGTATGAAAAGCGCGGCGTTGGCGTGGCGATCATAGCAAGCGCGCTTCTGTTTGCCATGCTGCATTTTTCCTTTGCACATTTCCTTACCTATCTGGTGCTGGGTGCGCTTCTCGCGGCGGCGATGTACACCACGCGCTCCTTCCTCGCGCCCATCCTGTTACATATCTGTTATAACGTTTTCTGCCTGTTCGGTCAGCCCTATCTTTCGGCATTCTACATCAACGCAGGCAGCAACGAGATCTTCCTCTTTTGCGTTGTGGTCCTCTTTTTGCTCTTTGCGGCGTTTGCTGCGGGAGAGGCAAGAAAGATCTACCACGTCCACGCAAAAAAGAACATTTCTTCCAATTACACCACGCCGCTCCCCCTGCGGCGTTTGCCTGCCGCACTCTTGGAAAGTCTGCTTTCCCCCGTATTCCTTATTTGCCTTGCGGTGTGGCTGATCACGTCTGTTGTAAACCTCAATTAAGAAAGGAACCTCATGCAAACCTTTATCGAACAACGCTATCTGTCTGTCAAGCGCCGACTGTTTGACAAAGCCTTTGGGGAATTGAATGAACGTCAACGCGAGGCGGTGTTCACCGTGAACGATCCGCTCCTCATCCTTGCAGGTGCGGGCAGCGGCAAGACCACTGTGCTCGTGCGCCGCATCGCCTTTATCATCCGCTACGGCAACGCCTATTTCAGCGACTACGTCCCTTATGGAACGGATGAAGCGCGCATTGCCGAATTGGAGCGCGCAATGATGCTGCAGCCCGAGGCGATCCGTGAGCACATCTTGCCGCAGTTTGCCAACAACCCCTGCGAGCCCTACCGCGTGCTTGCCATCACCTTTACCAACAAGGCGGCAAACGAGATCAAGGAGAGACTGGCGCGGATGTTCCCCGAGGAGGAACACACCGCCACCGACATTTGGGCAGGCACCTTCCACTCCATCTGCGTGCGTATTTTGCGCCAGCACGGCGAGCGCATGGGCTACCGCCCCGGCTTTACCATTTACGATGCCGACGACACCAAAAAAGCGATGCTTGCCGCCATGAAACGGCTCAACATTGACGAAAAGCTGTTGTCTGTCAAAACCGTTGTCAACGCCGTCAGCCACGCCAAGGATAAGCTCCTTTCGCCCGATGCGTTTTTACTCGAAGCAGGACAGGATTACCGCCAAAAGCAGATCGCGCGCGTTTATGAGGAATACCAACGCTATCTGCGTGAATCCAACGCGCTTGACTTTGACGACATCATTATGCAGACCGTTCTGCTCCTGCGCCGCCATCCCGAGATCTGCGAGGCGTATCAACGTCGCTTCCGCTATGTGTGCGTGGACGAGTTTCAGGATACCAACGTGGCGCAAATGCAGCTGACGGTCCTTCTGACCAATCCCACTACCAAAAATCTGATGGTCGTTGGCGACGACGACCAAAGCATTTACCGCTTCCGCGGTGCGACCATTGAAAACATTCTCACCTTCGATAAGATCTTCCCCGATGCAAAAACCATCAAGCTCGAGCAGAATTACCGCTCGACGGGTAACATTCTGGATGCAGCAAATGCGGTGATCTCCAACAACCGCGGGCGCAAGGGAAAAACCCTTTGGACGTCCTCGGGAGCGGGGGCGAAGATCCGCCTCAAGCTTTGCGACGATCAAAACATGGAGGCACGCTACTTGGTGGATGCCGTCTCCCGCGCAGTTGCCAAAAAAGAGGCAACCTATCGCGATTTTGCCATCCTGTACCGCACGAACGCGCAATCGCAAAGCATCGAAAAGGCGTTTGCACGCGCGGCAGTTCCTTATCGCGTTCTTGGCGGCACGCGCTTTACCGACCGCAAAGAAATCCGCGACGTAGTGGCATATCTCCAGCTCATCAGCAACCACGATGACAACACGCGCCTCGCTCGCATCATCAACGAGCCGCGCCGCAAGATCGGTGCAAAGACACTTGAAACGGTGGCTCTGATCGCCGCCGAGCAGGAGTGCAGTCAATTCTCGGTGCTCGAGCGCGCCGACTCCTTTGTTGCTCTTAAAAACAGTGCCGCAACGCTTTTGAACTTTGCGGCAATCATCAACGACCTCTCCCGTCTTGCAGAGAGCACGCCGCTTGATGCGCTTTTTGACATCATGCTTGAAAAAACAGGCTACCGCCAGATGCTTGTGGCGGCAGGGCCCGAAGAGGCAGAACGCTTGGAAAACCTTGACGAATTCAAGTCGGGCATTCTCGAATATATGCAGGATAATGACGAGCCCTCGCTCACCGGCTTTTTGGAGGAGACGGCTCTTGTTGCCGACGTTGACCGCTACGACGAGACCGCCGATGCCGTTGTGATGATGACTGTGCACAGTGCAAAGGGTCTTGAGTTCCCCGTTGTCTTTTTGCCTGGTATGGAGGAAGGACTCTTCCCCGGTATGCAGACCATCACCGAGGGACAGAGCGAGATGGAAGAAGAACGCCGCCTCGCTTACGTTGCCATTACGCGCGCCAAAAAGGAACTTTGCATCCTGCACACGCGCAACCGCTTGCTTTACGGACAAACCATGTATAATCCCGTCTCGCGCTTTGTCAGCGAGATCCCCGAGTCGCTGATCGAAAAGCTCGACGAGGGGCAAGCCAACAACGTGCGCGTTGGGCAAAACCGCTACGGCGACTATTCCTACGGTCCTTACGGTGCTTACGGCGCACATGGCAATTACAACGCGCCCGTGCAACAAAAGCGCACCTATTATAGCGAAAACACCACACGCACGCAGTCTTCCCCTTCTTTTGGCAAGCCCGTAGCACCCGCAAATCCCCGCACAAGCGGCGGCACGCGCGAGGTGTTCGCACCGGGCGATCGCGTCAAGCACCTCAACTTTGGCGAGGGCGAGATCCTCTCGGTCAAATCGATGGGCGCGGACACGCTTTATGAAATTATGTTTGATACCGTCGGAACCAAAAAGCTGATGGCAACCTACGCAAAGCTAAAAAAGATCTGACACCCCTGCATCAAATACAAATCAAGGAATAAAACGATGGAAAAATTATATCCGCTGAAATTGACGGGCGTAACAAAATCGCCCATTTGGGGTGGGACACGACTGCCCCGTGAATGGAACAAGTGCGCGCCTGATGGCGGCACGGTTGGCGAGAGCTGGGAGCTGACGGTGCGCCAAAAAGAGATGAGCATCATCCAAAACGGTCCTCTTGCAGGCACGCCCGTTGGCGACCTCTTGCGCGAGCGTCCCACCGAGCTGATGGGCAAAACCGCCGTTACGGGTGGCGAATTCCCCTTGCTGATCAAATTGATCGATGCCGCCGACCGCCTCTCCGTACAGGTACATCCCAACGATGATTACGCCGCGCGCGTGGAAAACGATCGCGGCAAAACCGAGATGTGGTATATTGTGGATGCCGACGAGGATGCCGAGATCATTTGCGGTCTTACCGACGGCATTGACAACGCAGCCTTTTGCGCCGCTTTGCAAAAGGGAGAGTTGATGTCCGTCCTCAAAACGCAAAAGGTCGCGGCGGGAGAGACCTATTTCATCCCCGCAGGTCTCGCTCACGCCATCGGCAAGGGCATCCTGATCGCCGAGATCCAACAGAACTGCGACCTGACCTACCGCGTTTACGATTACGACCGCCGTGGAGCTGACGGCTCCTTGCGCGAGCTACATATTGCCAAGGCGTGCGACGTTATTCGTCCCTTTGACGAGGCCGAGATCGATGCCATCCGCTACTCTCGCGGACTCCCCGAGTCGCGTGAGGAGGTGCTGGCAGATTGCGAATATTTTCGCACCGAAAAGCGCAATTTGACTGGAAACGCGCACACGTTGGCGCAAAACGGCTATCTTTCTCACCTGCTTTGTCTGGAGGGAGACGGTACTATCGAGTGCGACGGTGCGTCCTATCCTTTCCAACGGGGGGATAGCATCCTGCTCCCCGCGTGCCTTTGTGACCTTACTCTGACAGGCACGGGAACAGTCCTGATCGCAACTGCGTATTGATACAAGGGAGATATTATGAAACTTTTATTTAAGCAACGTATGTTCTCGTGGTTTGATAGCTACGACGTATACAACGAAGCCGGCGACATTCTTTACACCGTGCGCGGTGACATCGCGTGGGGACACCTCTTGCGCATCTATGATGGGCACGGTCGCGAGATCGGCGTGGTCAAGGAGCGCGTGCTCACATGGCTCCCCAAGTTTGAAATGTACCTTGGCGGTCGCTACGTCGGCTCCATTCGCAAGGAGCTCACCTTCTTCCGCCCGCGCTTCCTCATCGACTGCAACGGCTGGCAGGTTGAGGGCGACTGGTTTGAGTGGGATTACCACATTCTTGACGAAAGAGGACAGAGCATCGCCTACGTCAACAAGCAGCTCTTTAACTGGACCGATACCTACGTGATCGACGTCCGCGACCCCAACCACGCTACCTGCATTTTGATGCTTGTGCTTGCCATTGATGCAGAGAAATGCTCGAGAAGAGATTGAGAACAGAGGTGATATTTTCGTGAAAAGATCCAACCCGTTTCGCGATTTTAAAGAATTTGCAATGATTACGCTGGGGGCTCTCGGCGTGGCCGCGGCAGTCTTCTTCTTTATGCTGCCAAGCACGGTAGCAGTTGGTAGTGTTTCGGCACTTTCGATGGTGCTTGCCAACTTTTTGCCCCTGCCCATGTCCGCCATCAATCTGATCCTCAACGTGCTGCTTCTCATCGTCGGATTTATTCTCGTTGGCTCCGAGTTCGGCGCCAAAACCGTTTACACGTCCATTCTCATCCCCGTATTCGTGGGCATTTTTGAATGGATCTTTCCCCATTTTAAATCCCTGACGGATGACCCGCTCCTTGATGTTTTGTGCTACATTCTTCTGGTCAGCATCTCCATGGCGATCCTCTTTTCGCGCAACGCATCCTCGGGTGGCCTTGACATCGTGGCAAAGATCATGCACAAGTATCTCAGAATCGAGCTTGGCAAGGCAGGCTCTCTTGCCGGCATTGCCGTAGCACTTTCGGCGGCATTCTCTTATGATAGCAAGATCGTGGTGCTGAGCGTTCTGGCAACCTATTTCAGCGGTCTCGTTGTAGATTATTTCATCTTCGGTTTAAACATCAAACGCCGCGTATGCGTCATTTCCCCAAAGCTGGACGAGATCGTGGCATACATCCTTCACGAGCTGCACAGCGGTGCGACGCTCAACGAAATCACCGGTGCTTATGACAACACGCCTAAAAAAGAGGTCATCACCATTGTGGACAAGCACGAATACCGCAAGCTGATGGAGTTCGTTCGCAAGACCGACCCCAAAGCCTTTGTAACCGTCTATTCGGTCAGCGAGATCCGCTATCAACCAAAGGTTTGGAAATAAGCCAAAAATACATCCCCACTCCCCAAGGAGTGGGGATTTTTGCCCCAAAAAGCCTTTTTTATCACAAAAGTGCCACAGCATTATCAAAAAAAACGTAAAAAATATTGACAAAATTCGCCAACGGGTTTATAATACACCTAACCGAGGCGAGCGCACGTACGCGCGCGTGACGGCGAATTTATTTTTTGGAGGTACTCTCTATGTTACAACTCCGCGTTCCAAAAAAGCTGATGGCTACCATTCAAACATGGGGCTGCGTTCTTCTTGCAGTTCTTTGTGTCGTTTTCAGCTTTAGTCCTCTGTTTACCCTCGAAACCATTGACAACGCAAAGGAAATTGAAGCCTCTATCAACGACGTATTCAAGGATACCGAGGTTCAGGTTGAAATTCCCGAACAGATCGACATCTCCTCCGTTAAGCTCATCAAGAGCATTTCTTTGATCATTGACGTTTTGAACGTTACCAAGGAAATTGCAAAGGCTGCAAAGGACGAGCTCACCTCCGGTGACGAGGTTGGCATCATTGGCGGCTACGATGAGGACGAGAACGGCTCTGCCGAAAAGAAAGACGAAGAAAAGGTTGACATTGAAGAAAAGGTTAAAGAGCTGGAAGAGCTCCTGAAAACCGAAGAAAGCAAGGATACCCTCATTACCGCATTCGCTATTGTAAACGTTGTTACATCCGTTACAGAAAACAATTCTGAAAGCGGCAGCTCGGGCGTTGGTTATATTCTTACCATTGCACTTGCTATCATCGCTCTGCTTTACGTGCTTGGCTTTACCCTGCTGTTCCCCTTCATTTTTGCTATTGGAACACTGATTACCCTGATCAAGGTTCTTATCAAGATGAAGAATCCCCTTGACTCCGCTCCCGTAGCAGCAAAGCAGCTCAACGGTCTTATTATATTGCCTCTGCTTTCCATGATCTTCCAATGTGTAATCCCCGGTATCGATTTCGGTTCCGGTACGGTTGCTATCTTCATCATCGCTTGCATAAGCACCGTTATCAACATCGTTATTTCCCGTACCCGCAACTATCCCGAGGATAAGAACATCTTCTCCCTTATCGTTCAGGGCGGCGCTCTTGTTGGCGCTATCGGCTTTGCCGTATACTTCTTTAACATTATCAAAACCGGCATTCTCAACACCTTCCTCCGTGGCGACTGGGGCAACCACATCAGAGACTTTGCTGCTGCAAAGCGTCTTGCTGATGCAATTAATGAACCCTTTGAGCCCAGCTATGCATTTGTAATTGACGCTGTTCTTATTCTTTTGTACGCAAGCTTTGTTATGGGCTCCATTGGCTATTTTGCAGGTTGCGTACAACGCCTTACCCTCAACGGTTCCAAGGGCAAATACGGCACCGATGCCCCCGCACAATTTATTCCTATGAGCGTAGCCTTGACCGTTGGTGCTATCCTTCCCTTGGTCGTATCCAAGATGGAAAACCTCTACACCAACCTGATTGATAAGGCAGACGGCGCTAAGTCCTCTCTTACACTCAGCGATGGTAGCAAATCTGCTCTCACCACCGCTCTGGTAGGCTTGGGCATTATGCTCGTAGCAGAAATCGCTATCGCGGTTTGCACCAGAAAATTCTGCAAGAATCTCTCCAATCATGACAAGCAAGACATCCTGATGGGCATCGTCCAAGAAGATGCTGTTGCAGAAAAGACCGAAGCAAAGATCGAAGAAAAGGTCGAAGCTCCCGCAGAAGCAGCAGCTACTGTTGAAGCGGCTCCCGCAGAAGAAGCCGTTGAAGCTCCCGCTGAAGAAACCGAAGCTCCTGCAGAGGAAACAGATGCTCCTGCAGAAGAGGCAGTTGAAACTCCCGCAGAATAATCTGTTGCAATAAACAACGCCAAAACAAAAAATCCCCCGCTCCAAACGGAGCGGGGTTCTTTTTGTGTTATACACCCTTGCGGTGCAGAATATAGGAATAAATAAGCGGAACCAAAACCATGATGGCAACAACGATCATCGTTACCCAAAAGGCATCAAAAAAGCCTGCCAGCATCATCACAATGCCGCCGCCAACCCATACCCAGCCCGAAAGACGGTGGGTGCGGTTCCAGTTCTCCTCGCTTGCAAGCGTCCACGGGATCTTGATGCCAATGGTGTAGTTTTGCTTGCACTTTGGCAGATAGTTGCCAATGGCGATGAATACCAAGCCAAGAAGAATGGGCATCAGCACCTCAACGCGCACGTTGCTGCCGAGTGCGCTTGCATAAACAAAAGTCGAAAGAACGACCGTGATCAACGGAATCAACCAAAAAACAAGGTGCACCACCTTTTGGGGATGGTTCTGCTTTTTGGGGTCTGTTGAGGTAACAAGCAAACACAGCCACTGCAACGCCAGCATAGCAGCAGAAGGAACAAACACCGCCACGGGTCTGGATGCCCAACCGTCAACCTCGCCCTCGGCATTCCAATGGAATGGCACTTGTTCGGGCAATCGATTCCACAAGATCAGCCCTACCAGCATAGGCAACAAAATAATGATAGATGTGATAATCAAAACCTTTAAATTCTTTTTAATCATGCTTTTCTCCTTTCAGACTGCTCATCCACAGCATTACTTCTTCTAAAACGGAAGTGTTCAATTCGTAGTAAATAAATTTTCCCTCTCGGGTGTCTCTTATCAGATCCGCCTCTCGCAAGACCGAAAGATGCTTTGAAATTGCCGCGCCGCTGACGGAAAACTTTTCCGAGATCTCCCCTGCCGCCATGCGACCGCCTCGCAGCATCTCCAAAATCTGACGTCGAATGGGATCGGA
>JAZNYU010000239.1:0-2040 GCA_045594605.1 Eubacteriales bacterium | reverse complement strand
ACCATCGCATTACATTACAGTTGATTATAAATTGAAAGGATCACCTATGCAAACCATTAAAACACGCATTGCCGAAAAAATCGTTTCTGCCGTAGTGCAGATCAATGCAGAAGCCCAACTCAACGCACAAGACGTTGCCGCTATGCTCGAGTATCCGCCAGATAGCAACATGGGCGACCTCGCTTTCCCTTGCTTTAAGCTGAGCCGAGTTTTGCGCCGTTCTCCCGTGCAGATCGCGGCATCCCTTTGTGAAGCATTGGCAAAAGATGACGTTATTGGCAGTGTTGAAGCCGTAAACGGATATCTCAATATCAAAATTTCCAACGAATATCTCTCGGGCAACGTTGTTCCCGAAATTCTGCAAAAGGGCGCGCGCTACGGCGCACAAAACTTTGGCGAGGGTAAAAAGGTTGTTCTCGACTATTCCTCTCCCAACGTAGCAAAGCCCTTCCACATCGGTCATTTGGGTACTACAGTTATCGGTCACTCCCTGCGTCGCTTGCATGAGTTTGCAGGATACGAGTGCTTTGGCATCAACTATCTTGGTGACTGGGGCACACAGTTTGGCAAGCTGATCGTTGCTTATCGCAAATGGGGAAGCCGTGAAGCCGTTGAACAAGAGGGCATCGACAAGCTCGTAGAGCTTTACGTGCGTGTCAATAACGCCATTAAGGGCGATGAAGAAAAGGGAATTCCTGCCGATAATACTTTGGCAGATGAAGCCCGTGCAGAGTTCCACAAGCTGGAAATGGGAGACGAAGAAAATCTCGCCCTTTGGAAATGGTTTGTCGAGATCAGCCTTGCTGAATATGAGAGAACCTACCGCCAGCTCGGCATCAGCTTTGATTCCTATTTGGGTGAAAGCTTCTACACCGACAAGATGCCTGCACAGGTACAAAAGCTGCGCGATATGGGACTTCTCAAAATCGACGACGGCGCATCTATCGTTGATCTTTCCGATTACAATATGCCGCCTTGCCTCATCCTCAAGCGCGACGGTTCTACGCTCTATCCCACACGTGATATTGCAGCAGCCGTTTACCGCAAAGAGAACTATCATTTCGATAAAGCCATCTACGTAACCAGTGCACAACAGTGCTTGCACTTTGCGCAATGGTTCAAGGTCGTTGAAATGATGGGATATCCTTGGCACGATGAGCTTGTACACATTCCTTACGGAACCGTTTCTCTCAACGGTGCAAAGCTTGCAACCAGAACGGGCAACGTAGTGCTCCTGAAGGATCTGTTTGCACTTGCCATCGAAAAGGTTGCAGGCATCATGGATGAAAAGAACCCCAATCTGGAAAACAAAGAAGCCGTTGCCGAGGCGATCGGTGTTGGCGCTATCGTTTTCTATTATCTCACAAACAACCGCATTAAGGACATCAACTTCAGCCTTGAGGAAGCACTCAGCTTTGAGGGCAACACAGGTCCTTACGTGCAGTACACCTACGCACGCGCTTGCTCGGTACTGAGCCGCGCAGGGGATGTTGCAGATGTTCCCGTGCAGATCACTACCGAGGAAGAAGCCGCACTCGTCAAAACGCTTTGCCGCTTTGGTGAAAGAGTTTGCTCGGCGATCGCCGATTATGAGCCCAGCTACATTACACGCTTCATTCTCGACGTTGCCGCCGCGTTCAACCGCTTCTATCACAACTGCACCATTCTCGGTGCCGATGATCCCGCCGTACGCGCATCCCGCGTAAAGCTTACCGAGGCTACCAAGATCGTTCTCGGTAACGCATTCGACCTCATTTGTCTTTCCAAGACAGAAAAGGTTTGATCAATTTTGGTTTCAATAAAAATATTCTATATATCGAAAGGATGAATCATTATGTCCGGACATAGCAAATGGGCGAATATCAAGCACAAAAAAGAAAAAACCGATGCCGCAAAGGGTAAGATTTTTACCAAGATCGGCAAAGAGATCACCATCGCCGTAAAAGAAGGCGGCGGAGATCCCACCAACAACTCCAAACTGCGTGACCTGATTCAAAAGGCAAAAGCAAACAACGTTCCCAACGATAACATCGAGCGTTG
>JAZNYU010000238.1:0-2047 GCA_045594605.1 Eubacteriales bacterium | reverse complement strand
TACCGAAGGGCTTTGCTGTAGCCACAACGAACTTCATCATAATCAGAGGACCGATGGTGATGATCATATCAAACTTTTCGCCCGCCTCAAGCATTTCTTTCAATGGAACGGTCACGTTGCCGTGCTCGCCATAAGAGCCATCGTCGGTCATAATGCGCAAAGTGTCGGAGCAAGCCTTGAACTCGTCCTCGAGGATCAGAAGATCCTTGTTTCTGAAACCGATAATGCTTGTAACGTGAGCGCCCATCTCATGAAGTGCTTCGGCAATAGGCATAGCGATAGCGCAACCTACACCGCCGCCGACGATGCAGACCTTTTTGAGTCCGTCAAGATGTGTTGCCACTCCGAGAGGACCAACGAAGTCCTGAATGTATTCGCCTGCTTCCTTGTAGGAGAGCTTTTTGGTAGTGCCGCCAACCACTTGGAAAATGATCTTGACAGTTCCGTTATCTTTATTTACGCCCGCAACGGTCAGAGGGATTCTCTCGCCGTCCTCGTCAACACGCAAGATAATAAACTGTCCGGGCTTTGCTTTATTAGCCACCAACGGTGCTTCGATCCAAAGCTGGATGACCGTAGGATTCAGCACCTTCTTTTCAACTATCTTGTACATATTTTCCCTCCATTTTGAAAATGACGGTTACCGAAAGGCTCGGCAACCGTCATTTCAGATATCTACGGTTTACCCGTTATCAGAAATCAACTTCGGTGTCGTAGTAGCAGCACTTAAGAAGCTTTTCCATTTCCTCGACAGAAATAGCTCTGGGGTTGGAGCCGGTGCAAGCGTCTGCAACAGCGTTCTTTGCGATCTCGGGAAGTCTCTCAAGGAATACGTTCTCGGGAACAAAGCCCTGCTCGCAGGGAAGAGCGTCTGCACCATAGTTCTTGATGCACTGAGGAATGTTAAGAGCATCGTTCATGCCACGGAGGTAAGCGATGAGGTTTGCAACCTTCTCGTCGTTTGCTCCGCCAAGTCCCATGTAGTCAGCGATTACGCCGTAACGCTTCTTTGCGGTCTCGTCCTTTGCGTTGAAGGCGATAACCTTGGGAAGGTACATAGCGTTAGCTGCGCCGTGAATGATGTGTGCGCCGAGATCCTCGAATACAGCACCGGTCTTGTGTGCCATAGAGTGAACAATACCGAGAAGCGCGTTAGAGAATGCCATACCTGCAAGGCACTGAGCGTTGTGCATAGAAGCGCGCTTGGTCATGTCGCCGTTGTAGGAAGCAACGAGATCTTCCTGAATCATCTTGATAGCGAAGATTGCGAGAGGATCGGTGAACTCGCAGTTTGCGGTGGAAACGTATGCCTCGATTGCATGAGTCATAGCGTCCATACCGGTGTGAGCGGTGAGCTTCTTGGGCATGGTCTCTGCAAGCTCGGGATCAACGATCGCAACGTCGGGAGTGATCTCAAAGTCAGCGAGAGGATACTTGATCCCCTTTTCGTAGTCGGTGATAACAGAGAACGCGGTAACCTCGGTAGCAGTACCGGAGGTAGAGGGAATTGCGCAGAAGCGAGCCTTCTTACGAAGCTCGGGAATACCGAATACTACGCACATCTGCTCGAAGGTGATTTCGGGATACTCGTACTTGATCCACATAGCCTTTGCAGCGTCGATAGGCGAACCGCCGCCGATTGCAACGATCCAGTCGGGCTGGAACTTAGCCATGGCCTCAGCACCCTTCATAACGGTGGTAACGGAAGGATCGGGCTCGATTCCTTCAAAGAGCTCAACCTCCATGCCTGCTTCCTTCAGGTAGGAAACGACCTTATCAAGGAAACCGAAGCGCTTCATAGATCCGCCACCAACGCAAACCATTGCGCGCTCTCCCTTAAGATTCTTCAGCGCCTCAAGAGCACCCTTGCCATGATAGAGATCACGGGGTAATGTAAAACGTGCCATATTTTTTTCTCCTTGTGAGTATGTATTTTTTCTTTACGGCTAAATTCATATCATAAAGCCAACAAAGTTGGCTGTGCCGAAGGCTATGATATCAATGAAACCTACCTCTGACATGCCAACGCCGCAAGGCTTAGTTGGCA
>JAZNYU010000237.1:0-5518 GCA_045594605.1 Eubacteriales bacterium | reverse complement strand
AAAAAAACAAAAAAAAACCGCCCCTCTTTTTGGCTGTGCAGGCTATGGTTCTTTGTAGATCGTCTCAAATAAAATTTACGCCATCGTTTCCGGCAGCGGTTTGCCGCCAAGAATGTGAAAATGCAAATGCTTAACCGTCTGGCAAGCATCCTCACCGCAGTTGGTGATCACGCGGTAGCCGTTTGTCAAGCCCTCGGCTGCGGCGATCTTGGGGATCGCCTCAAAAATGCGAGCGACGTAAGCGCTGTTCTCGGCATTCACACCGTCGGTGGATGCAATATGAACCTTGGGGACGACCAGAACGTGCACGGGCGCCATCGGCGCGATATCACGGAAGGCATAAACAGAATCATCCTCATAGACCTTGGCGGAGGGAATTTCCCCTGCAACAATTTTACAAAATAAACAGTCAGACATCATCGTTCCTCTTTCTCAAATTACGTATTTTTCATAATGATCGAGCCAACGCACTCACTTACGTGCTCGCAAGCATCGGCGCAAGCCTCAAAGCAATCAAAGATCTTGTACCAGGACATCGTTGTCAAAACGTCCGTGGAGCTTCTTGTCAGATTGTGCATGGTGGCAAGGTAGAGCTTATCGCATTCTTCCTCAACGTCATTGCAGGCAATAATGAGGGAACGCATGGTCTTGGACTTTTTAAAGTTTTCAAACTCGTCCATGATCTGCACAAGCATCTCGCAGCTCTTAACCAAATTCTTGGCAAAAGCAATTGCTGCAGGATCGATCTCTTTGATGTTGTAAATATAAAACTTTTGCAAAATTTCCTCAATGGTGTCAGCCACGTTGTCAAGCTGTTGGCTCAGCATATCCAGATCCTCGCGGTCAACCGGCGTGACGAATGCTTTTGCAAGCGTTTCGTTCATCTCGTGCTTTTTCATATCTGCACCGTGCTCAAACGTGTGCATCTGCACAAGCATTTCTTCAATTTTGTCAGCATCGTAGTTTTCAAGGCACTCTACCAAATAGTTTGCCGCGCTTTTTGCCAGGGCGGCACATGCCGAAAAGTTTTCAAAATAGAATTTATCACCTTTAGCCATCGTTTTTATTTCCTTTCTGTTAGTTGAATATAGCCAAGAACAGCTTTGTTACCAAAAATGCAAGAACGCCGCACCCGGGGAAGGTGAGGATCCATGTCAAAACCATTTCCTTAACCACACCAAAGTTGATGGCGGAAATGCGTTTTACCGCGCCCACACCCATAATGGCGGTGGTCTTTACGTGTGTGGTGGAAACGGGGAGACCGAACACCGAGCAGAACACCAGCGAGAGGGAAGAGGCGATGTCAGCCGAAAAGCCTTGATACTTTTCCAGCTTGACCATGTCCATGCCAACCGATTTGATGATCTTCTTGCCGCCCATAGCCGTGCCTGCCGCCATAACCAAGGAGCAAACGATCATCAGCCAGGTGGGAATTTCAAAGGAGGTTGCCGCAGCCCCCGTCCCTTGCAGGGTAAATACACACAAAAGGATAATGCCCATAAACTTTTGACCGTCCTGCGCACCGTGCATAAATGCCATGCCCGCCGCACCGACGATCTGCGCCCCTTTAAAGAAGGGCTCTGTTTTGGGGCGGTTCATCTTGTAGCAGATCATAGTCACCAGCTTGCCGATGACCCAAGCCAGACCAAAGCCGAGAACGACCGAAATAAAAATGCCGTAAATGACCTTGACCCATTGGCTCCATACGACCGCGCCAAGACCGTTAAGCGCCATAGCACCGCCGGTAAGGCCTGCGATCAGCGCGTGGCTCTCACTTGTGGGAATGCCGAACACCCAAGCGAGTGTTGCCCAGGCAACAATGGCAAGCATTGCCGCACACAAAACGATGATGACTGTTCTGCCGGAGTTTTCTCCAAAGTTGACCATGCTTGTAATGGTAACGGCAACCTCGTTGCTGATTTTTGTCATCACAAATACGCCCAAAAAGTTAAAGACTGCCGCCATCAAAATAGCCGCACGAGGTGGCATACATCTTGTTACCACACAGGTTGCAATGGCGTTTGGTGCATCCGTCCAGCCGTTTACCAAAATAACGCCAAGTGTGAGCGTTACCGCAACAAACAAAAGGGGATTGGCTGTCATCTGATTCAAAAAATCTAAAATTCCCATAGCGTGCCTTTCTTTGAAGTCTTTTTTGTGTATTGTATTGTTACCACAATTACATATATTGTATCACATTCTCCAAAAAATGTCAATCATTTTCTTGACATCCCGACAAAATATGATATAATGAATATAACGAAAAGGAAAGGGGGATGTGCCGATGCTGCCGCATGTGACGCGCGATCTATGGGAATATTTACAAGAGACCGATAAGACCGTCGTTCTTTACGGAATGGGCAACGGCGCGGATAAGATCCTCTCTGTTCTTGCCGAGCGAAGCATTCCCGTTGGCGGCGTTTTTGCCAGCGACGGATTTGCGCGTGGCAACCTCTTTCACGGTATGCCCGTGCGCACGTGGAGCGACGTCAAAGCCGAATTTGGTGCCGAAAATGTCATCGTTCTGCTCTCGTTTGGCTCGTCACGCCCCGAGGTGCTGGAAAATATCCTCTGCATCCGCGCAGAAGCAGAGCTCTACGCCCCCGACGTCCCCGCCTTTGGCGACACGCTCTTCACACGTCCCTTTTATGAAGCGCACAAGCCGGAGTTTGAAGCCGCACGCGCACTCCTATCCGATGAGGAATCCCGCCGCATTTTTGATAACATTCTTTCCTATAAGCTCAGCGGCGATGTCTCCTATCTGTTGGATGCCGAAAGCGACGAGGACGAGATCTGGAGAGACATTCTCCGTCCGCAAACTATCCGCACCGCCGCCGACCTTGGCGCATACAACGGCGACACCGTTCGCCAGCTGTTGGAGAGGACAGAGGGAAAGGTCGATACCGTTTGGGCAATGGAGCCCGATGCACGCAACTACAAAAAGCTCGAAATATACGCCGAGAGTGAGACGCGCGCCCGTATCCTTCCCGTAAACGCAGGTGCATGGAATGAGGAAACAACGCTCTTTTTTGACAAGAGCGGCAACCGCAACGCATCCTTTGGGCAAAACCGTTCGCAAACATTAGCCGACCGCCCTGCAAAAATGGTCGAGGTCAAGGTTCTGCCGCTCGATCAAGTCCTTGGCGGTGCGCGCGTGGATTATATCAAATACGACGTAGAAGGCTCGGAGAGGGAAGCCCTTGACGGTTCTTTGAACACCTTAACAGAGCACGGCCCAACCTTGCTCGTCTCCCTTTATCACCGCAGCGAGGATCTGTTCGCACTTCCACTTCACCTCAAAGCCATCGCACCCCATTACCAAGGCTTTTATCTGCGCCGCATGCGCGGCATCCCCGCGTGGGATATCAACCTTTACGTGACGAAAGAGAAAATATGAAAAGACAGAGATTTGGATCTCTGTCTTTTTTGTTTTACATAATCGGTGCAAACATTCTGCAAATGTTTTGCAAAAAGCGGACCCAAAAATTGGTCTTGCAATCTGCTACGGTGATTTCGTGGCAGTCGGCTTGCAGATTGAGAATGTCGGCTTTGACGTCGGCGGTCATTTGCGAGCCGTAAAAGCACGCGCCGCACTCGTAGTTGAGATAAAAGCTGCGAAAATCCATATTCGTGCTGCCGATCATGCAAAAATCGTCATCCGACACCACGATCTTGGAGTGAATAAAGCCGGGGGTGTACTCATAGATCTTTACTCCTGCCGAAAGCAGCTCGCGGTAGTAGGAGCGCGTGGTAAAGAACACGACCTTTTTATCGGGAATTCCCGGCACAAAGATGCGCACGTCCACACCGCTCTCGGCGCAGCATTTGAGGGAAGCAATCATCTCCTCACCCACCGTCAGGTAGGGAGTGGTGATATACAAGCTCTTTTGCGAGCGTGAGATGGCGTGACTGTAAATGCGCTCGCCCACGTGGATCTTATCCATCGGGCTGTCGGTGTAGGGTTGCACCCAACCGTCCGAGGGGGTGGTGGAATCTCTGTCGGCGATCAGGTCGCGCAAGGGCTCGCGTGTGCGCGAGAGCAGATGCCAAGCCTGCAAAAACATGGTGGTAAAGCTTTCTGCCGCCGCCCCTTGCATCCGCACGGCGGAGTCGCGCCAATGCCCAAAGCGGAGCTTTTCGTTGATATACTCGTCGGCAAGATTGATGCCGCCCGTATAGGCGATTTTGCCGTCAATCACGGCAATCTTGCGGTGATCGCGGTTATTTTGCAGGGTTGTCAGGAAGGGATGAAAGCGATTGAATATCTCGCACTGAATTCCCTGTGAGCGCAAAAATTTTTGATAGCCGACGGGGAGCGTGAGCAAGCATCCAAGGTCATCGTATATCACGCGCACGTCCACACCTGCCGCCACGCGCTCACGCAAAACGTTCAAAATAGACTCCCACATAACGCCTTCTTCAATAATGAAATACTCAATAAAGATGAATTTCTCGGCGTGTCTCATATCGGCAAGCATTGCAGAGAGCATCTCCTTGCCGTCGCCAAAATAGCGGCTTTGTGTGTGCTCGTAGGCGGGGAGAGCCGCTGCGTTGCGCAAGTAGGAGAAGAGACGTTGATCCTGTCCAACGGGCAGATTGGGCTCCTCGGGCGCACAAAGCGCGCGGTATTCGGCTTGCTGTGCATCCTCGATCTTTTTTAGAATTTTACGAAAGCCCGTAGACGCTGTTTGAAAATGGAATGTCCAGTACATTACGCCGCCAAAGAGCGGGAAGAGCAGGATGAGAAACGTCCACAAAATTTTAAAAGCGTATTTATCGGGTCTGGTAATCAGGTGCAGGGCAGTCACCACGCTCAAGGCACTCAAAACCACGTTGAGCCAGCGCAACTGACTTCCACGCAAAAGCAATGCCAGGATCAAAAGGATCTGTGCCAATATCATCAAGGTGATAAACGCGCGCCTGCCCAAAAACAGTCGCAATTTACTGCGGTATTTGATCTTCTTCATACGAACACTCCTTTCTCAGTATTGTATATGCAAGAGGACGCAAACGGGGACCGACAATGTCAGTCCCCGAGATGGTAAAGTGTTAATTAAGCTTCCTCGCCGCCCGAGGGATTGTCAATGAATTTCTCCATATATTCTTCGGGAGTGATGAGGATGGTGCGAGGCTTGGAGCCGTCGGGGGGAGAGACGTATCCCTCGGCTTGCATGCGGTCGATCAGCTTTGCCGCACGGCTGTAACCGATCTCCAGCTTGCGTTGCAAGAGGGAAGTGGAAATGCGTTTTTCTTCAATTGCGATACGAACCGCATCTGCATATTTGGTATCTGCGCTCTTGTCGCCGTCCTCACCGCCCGAGGGAACAAAGTCACCGCCGCTGCGGCCCTTGTTTCCGCACTGTGCGGCAAGCTCCTTGAGCTTGGAGATGAACTTTTCGTCATACTCTGCAGTGCCGTTGGTGGCGCGGATGAACTCGCAAATGCGTTCAACCTCTTTGTCGTCAACAAATGCACCTTGTACACGCGTATCGCGCATAGAGCCAATGGGCACAAAGAG
>JAZNYU010000236.1:0-9709 GCA_045594605.1 Eubacteriales bacterium | reverse complement strand
GCCAAGCGGTCTTAGGAAGACAAGTTAAGGTGACAACTCCTTGGCTCACAGAACGACATGGCTACGATCCGACTTACTCTGCGGCGGTCAGCGCCATACGGGGCGTGGAGATACGCTCGATGGCAGGGTCGGATGCGAGGTTGATGAAAAGCACGGTACGGTCGATCGCGCCTGTGCGCTTGAAGTCGGAGATAAAGAAATCCGCTTCCTCAAAGGTGATACCGACAGCTGCAAAAACAACTGCGAATTTATCATCCTTGTTTCTGACCTTTGCCTGACGGGCGATCTGTGCCGCGAGGTTTGCGTGCGGCAGACCCGTGCCCGAGAAGATGGGCAGCTTTTGTCCACGAACAAGGGTGTTCAGTCCATCGATGGTAGAAACACCGGTTTGGATAAACTCGGAAGGATAGTAGCGTGCGGCGGGGTTGATGGGCGTGCCGTTGATATCCATGGTCTTTTCGGGAATCAGACGCGCGCCACCGTCGATCGCCTCACCCATGCCGTTGAATACGCGGCCGAGCATATTTTGCGATACGGGGAGCTCTACGCCGTGCCCTGTGAAGCGAACCTTACTGTCGGCGAGGTTGATACCTGCGGCAGACTCGAAGAGCTGAACGAGCACGTTTCTGCCGTTGACCTCGAGTACGCGACAGCGACGAACTTCCCCATTCGGGAGCTCGATTTCGCCAAGCTCGTCATATTTGACGCCCTCGACCTGTTTTACGAGCATAAGAGGACCTGCAACTTCTTCAATGGTTCTGTATTCTCTGATCATTGCTATGCCCTCCTTTACTCAGCTTCTACGCCTGCAATCAGCTTATCCATCTGTGCGGCGATGTCGGCCTTGATAGCCTTGAACTCGTTTTGATAATTGTCGTTTTCAACCGTCTTTGCACGTGCAATTCTTTCATGTACGGGCAAGGAGCAGATGTCTTCAATGTCAGCTCCTACCTCAATGGCGCGGCGTGCGTTATCCTCATAGGTGAAGATCATATCCAAAATACCGCATTGCTTATCAAGAGGTGTGTAGGAGTCGATATCCAGGAACGCGTTTTGTTGCAAAAAGTCTTCTCTGATGGACTGTGCCACGTCAAGGGTGAGACGGTCGGAAGCCGAAAGTGCATCCATACCGACGAGCTTGACGATCTCTTGCAGGTCTGCTTCCACCTGCAAGGTCTTGAGGCAACGTGCGGTGTAGTCCATCCAGGATTTGGAGACGTTTTGCGAGAACCAGCCCGACAGACGGTCGCGGTAAAGCGAGTAAGAGTTGAGCCAGTTGATTGCCGGGAAGTGACGGCGGTATGCCAAGGATGCATCCAATCCCCAAAAGACCTTAACGATACGCAAGGTTGCCTGCGTAACGGGCTCGGAGATATCACCGCCCTGCGGAGAAACTGCACCGATGGCGGAGAGTGCGCCCTCGCGACCGTCGGAGCCAAGGCATACGACCTTACCTGCTCTCTCGTAGAACTGCGCCAGACGAGAGGTCAGATATGCGGGGTAGCCTTCTTCACCGGGCATTTCCTCAAGACGTCCCGACATCTCGCGCAGTGCCTCTGCCCAACGGGAGGTGGAGTCTGCGATAACGGCTACGGAGTAACCCATATCGCGGAAATACTCGGCTATGGTAATACCCGTATAAACCGATGCCTCACGTGCGGCAACCGGCATATCGGATGTGTTTGCAATGAGAATGGTACGCTCCATAAGGGAACGTCCGGTTTTGGGGTCGGTGAGCTCGGGGAACTCACGCAAAACGTCGGTCATTTCGTTTCCGCGCTCGCCGCAACCGATATAAACGACGAGATCAACGTCGCTCCACTTTGCAAGCTGGTGCTGAACAACTGTCTTGCCCGAGCCGAAAGGACCGGGAACGCAAGCGGTTCCTCCCTTTGCGATCGGGAAAAGCGCATCGATAACACGCTGACCTGTGATCATGGGATCAACGGGGGGCAGCTTTTCGCGGTAAGGACGGGCTACACGAACAGGCCACTTTTGAATGAGTGTGATGTTCTCAATGGTTCCATCCTCGTATTTGATCTTACCGATGCGGTCGGTAACCTTAAAATTACCCTCGCGCACCTCGATAACGGTACCCTTTGTTTTGGGCGGTACCATGATCTTATGCGTGATGACCTCGTTCTCCTGCACGGTTCCGTAAATATCGCCGGGGCCAACCTTGTCGCCGAATTTAACGGCGGGAACAAAGTGCCATACGCGCTCACGGTCAAGTGCGGGCACGTCAATGCCGCGCTGCAGATTTGAACCGAACTTTAAGCGGATCTGTTCCAGAGGACGTTGGATACCGTCGTAGATGTTGGAGATAAGACCGGGGCCAAGCTCAACCGACAACGGTGCTCCTGTGGAAACGACCTTGTCGCCGCGGCCGATGCCTGCGGTCTCCTCATATACCTGAATGGATGCGCGGTCGCCGTGCATTTCGATGATCTCACCGATGAGGTTCTTGGAGCCAACGCGCACGACGTCGAACATATTTGCATTTCTCATACCCTCGGCAACTACAAGAGGTCCCGAGACTTTTAGAATTTTTCCTTCTACCATTTTGATGATGAACCTTTCTTACTTTGTCAGCTGCGTGTTATTCCTTAAACAGGATGTCTGCACCAACTGCGCGCTCTACGGCAGAACGGATGTTGTTCATTCCGTAGCCGGTAGAGCCGCCCTGCCCCGGCAGAGAGATAACTGCAGGCAGCGGCATATCTTTATAGCGATTCATTTCTTCTTCGATCTGCACGGCGTAGTTTTCGGTGATAAAGATGGTGGCATACTGTCCACTCTTTGCCATTGCGTGCAGCTTTTTTTCCGCTTCTTCGGCGCTTTTTACGTCCTCGACCACAAAGCCGAGCGCCATAAAGCCAAGCACCGTGTCACGGTCTCCGATAATTCCGATCTTATACATAGCTATCACGAATCCTTTCGCGAATAGTAGCGGTAGGTATTCCCGCCTCCTTGCCCGAGAGCAGGATACGCAGATTTTTGACCTCGTACTCGTGTGCCGCGAGGAATGCGATCATGACCTCGAGCCCCATGGGTACGAATTTGTTTTCCATAATCAGCGACATCCAATGGTTATCGGCAAGCTTTTCGGCGGTGCTGAGTGTAGCATCGCTCTTGGCAAATCCCTCGGCAAAGCGAGAATACTCCGAATAACGGAGAGATTCCCAGAGGGCATCCTCGCCCTTTTCCAAAGCCTCCACCAGGCTCTCAAGCGTGAGCTTGCCGCCCTCAAGGAATGCATCGGCAAAGAGCACCTTGCCCACTTCCCCACTCTTCATGCGCAAAATGCGCAGAGCGATCATTACGTTGAGCAGATCGATGCGGGTTTGTACCAAGCGAATAACAAACGCCTCGCCCGATGCCTTTGCGGCATCCAGCATATCGCGCCAGCATGCCTTGTCCAAAATCAGGTCGATGAGTTGCGGATTTTTGGTCTTGACGTATTCGTCCATTGCGATCTGTGCGGACGCCTGCAGGTTTGCGGGAAGTCCCTCGTAGCTGCCCGTCTCTACCATTTTGACGATATCGGTTGCGGGAAGCGTGCCGAAATCGAAAAGCATAGAGGTGGGATCGATGCCGCGAATGTGCGCCTTTTGTGCCGCTTTGAGGTTGTTGCAATCGTAGGGATAAAGCCACAGACGAAGTGCATCCGAGTCGGGAGCGAGCTCGCCAAGGCGCTCGTATGCGCCCTTGAGGATACCAAGGAGTGTTTCCTCGCGCATAGGCTTTCCGCTCTCGCTGTTACGAACGATTTGGACGCCCCAGTCGGAAAGGAGCTCCCACGCCTCGTCGGTGGTTTTTGTATTCAGCAATCTCTCGATGCGCTCGCGCCCGATGATCGCGTTTTCCAGTGTGCGTATATTGGCACTGCCAAATAAATAGTCAGCCATTTCTGCGCACTCCTTTTTCTTATGTTCTTGCCTCGAACAGCGTGCGTGCTACCTCGGATTCAAGGCTCTCGCGCAGCTGTGCGAACAGGATGGAGAGTGAGCAGTTGGATTCGACACTGCCACAGCGCAGGATAAGACCGCCCTCAATGTTGGCGGTTTGTTGGGAGAGTGTCAGACGAGCAAGCTTTTCGCCGGATACCTTTCCGGAAAGATGCGCCTTTGTGCCCTCCACTACCGTTTTGCCCGAACGGTCGCGGTCGCGCTGATTGAAAATGACCTCGTAAGCTTCGGGGGCGAGTGCCTCCTCTTCGCCGTAGAGGGTGCGGCTGATCTCCTCGCTCTCAAGCTGCTCGAGGATTGCCGCGGACAAAAGTCCTATGAGAATTTCGTTGTATTTTTCAAGCTCCATTGTGCGTGTTTGCTCCATGACGCCTGCAAAAACGCCGTCGATGAGGTCACTTTTGGTTTGCAGGAGCAAATTACGCTTGGACGTTGCCGCCGTGGAACGGATGCGTGCTACGTATTCCATTCCTCCTTTTTCTGCCTCGGTGGAGATATCGGAACGGATCTTTTCGGCACGCTCGGCGTATTCGGCGTTGATACGGTCACACTCCGCTTGTGCATCTGCCAAGATCTTGTCGGCTTTTGCCTGTGCTTCGGAGAGGATCTTATCGGTAATTTTATTCAGTCCGTTAATTGCCATTGCGGCCTCCTTCATTCTTATTTTCGCGTGTTCAGATGAAATCAGAGAACGAGAAGGATGGAGATGAGCAGTGCAAGAATTGCGTAAAGCTCAACGAAGGATGCGGAAATAACTGCCTTACCTACTGCTTCGGGCTTCTTTGCCAGAACAGAGATACCTGCTACTGCTACTTCGCCTTGTCTCAGAGCCGAATACCAACCACCAAACGCGATGGGAAGAGATGCAAAGATATAGTAGAAGCCTTGCTCAACGGTGAGAGGCTCGCCGCCGCCCATCAGACCACTGAAAACGATGATGAGGAATGCAACTACCATGCCGTAGATACCCTGCGTCATGGGAAGTGCTTGGAGCAGCATGGATTTACCGAACTTTTGGGGTTCTTCGCAAATCAGTCCCGCCGTTGCTCTTGCAACCATGTTAACTGCCTTTGCCGAACCGAAGCCGGGAAGAACAACCGCGAGCGCAGCTCCCAAAATAGCCAGGTTATTACCTGTAAAAAGACCCTTGATGAATTCCATTGTTTTAATCTCCTTTTTGTTTTTATTTATTGATTACATTGGGTACATAAGAGGTGTCTTCCGAATATTCCTCTGCCGGAAGTGCAGGTTTGAATGCCTCGCCGCCATCCTCGTAGAATTTACCGAAGAACTCGATATACTGCAGACGCGCCGCGTGTACGAACGTACCGAGCAGGTTGATGGCAAGGTTGAGCCCGTGACCCAGTATCATGACGATGAGCATGAAGATGAAGCCGATGGGGCCCGATGCGCCCATGCTTGTGAGCATATTGATAACCTGTGCAATAACGCTTGCCACAAGTCCGAGTGCCAGAATGCGTGAGTAGGACAACAGGTCGGATGCAAAGCTGATGAGCGAATACAAGCCTCCCAAGCCCTTGATGAGCCAGGAGAAGAAGGTCTTCTGCCCCACTCCCTTGAGGAACAGGATCATTGCAATGCCTGCTACCATGACCCAAAGTCCAACGTCCGAAAGTGTTTCGAGGAGAGCCTGCGTTTCGGGAGCGAGGGGCTCGGTTGAGATCATGCCCGCCGCTGCCAGGGGTGCCATCATATCAACGCCTGCAAACATGACCCAATAGGGTACGTTTTCGCAAAGGGCTACGATGGGGTTGCCGCTCTTCCAGGTTTGCACCATATTGACTGCCATACCTGCGATCAGGTGGACCTCACCCATTCCCAGTGCCACAAAGAGGAACGGGATGGATGCGCTGACGGGGTTGAAGAACACACCGTTGTTGAAGAAGTGCCCGATAGGGGTGTTCTCTGCTTGTCCACCGAATTTGTCGGGGAAAAAGTTGTTCATGATGGCAACGGGAAGGTCGCCAAACCATCCGCCAAACAGAACGCCCATAATGATACAGGATATGCCGCAGTAGCCAAACATCAGCATCATGCGCTTGAGTCCCTCTTTGGGATTGAGCAGCTTGACGCCGCCAAAGCACGCCAGCACCAAAAGCAGTCCGTATCCCACGTCGGCAAACATCAAGCCGAAAATAAGGAAATAGAAGATGCTCATAATGAGCGTGGGATCGAACGTGCCGTATTTGGGGTAGGAATACATTTCAATGACCCACTCGAAGGTGCTCGAGAAGGGATTGTTGCGAAGCAGGACGGGGACCTCGTCGCCCTCCTCGGACTCGGAGATCTCACACGCACATTCAAATGCGGAGAGCCCCTCAAGGACCTTCCCTTCTGCTGCTTCGGGGAGCCACCCCGCCAAAACGATGCAGTTTTGCGTTTGGTAAAGCTTTTGCTTTTGCAAGCAGATGTTGAGGTTTGTTGCCTCAACGTCATACAAGACCTCGATATCGTCCAAGGACTCGGCAAGATCCATTAAGGTCTCTACAAGCCCCTCTTGCTCGGTGGCAAGTGAGGCTTGGCGTTGCTCAAGGCGATCGTACGCCGCTTGTGCCGTGGTGGAGACATCGGAGAAGTTGATTTTGAGGAAATCACACGCGGCGAGTGCCCGTGTTACGGCTTCCTCGTCCTCACGGTGATAGGTGATGGCAAAGTATTGCGTTTTGCCATCGTCGGAGACGTCCTCGACGTATGCGCCTGCCGCCTCCAAGGCTTCAAAGTTACATAATTTGACCGAACAGCTGCCAAGCTGCGTGGCAGTGTGCACCGAGCCGCCCTCACATAAGGGAGCATCGTAGTTCAACCAAGGAAGAAGGGATTGCATCACGCCCTCGTTGCGCGTTTGCTCGGCAATGATCTCGTTCATGCGAGCCTTTGCCGCAAGTGCCTGCTCGACTGCAAGATATGCGCGCTCTGCTCTTCCGTCGGCAACGAATGCCGCGCGGTCAAGGCGTTGTACGCGGCGACCGATGCCACCGCGGCGCGTGCTATACTTGGCAAGATGCGGCATTGCCGCCTCAATGCGGGCGATGCGTTCCTTGATCTCTGTTTGTCTTCCGTCGCTTTCGATGCGTTCAAGACTCAGCTCCCCTGCCTCGGGTATGGAGCGCTGTATCTCAACGCACTTCAGGTGAAGCATCCTACGTACAATGGCGTCTGCGTCGCTTGCGTGAGCTAGGACGGTCAGTTTTTTCATTGTACTTATCGACATTTAGATGCTAACCCCCTGATTACGATTTTTTCGGCGCTTCTTTTGCGCAGGGATGCCTGACGGACAATTCCGGCGGCTTCCTCTTTCGCCTCGGTGTCAAGACGCTCGCGCAGATTTTCGGCACGCTCGCGCAGCTGCGCAATGACCTGCTTTGCCGCCGCAATGGTCTCGGTCTCGGTGCTCTCGCACAGAGCCTCGCCCTCCGCTTTGGCATCGGCCACCATTTGTGCCGCCCTTTCTTGCGCCTCGCGCAAAATGCGCTCGGCTTCTTGTTCGGTTTGTTTGATCAGTTTGATGGATTCTCTTGACATAAAAAACCTCCATTCGGTTTCCCGTCATTTTTGTCCCGACAAAACGTCGGGAATTTGGTATTTTTTGACAAAATAACCTTACTGTTTATTATATCACAATTCCCTATTGATTGCAAGGGATTTTTGTCGTTTTTGTTTAAGTTTTTTATTTAACAATGATAGTATATAGTATTATTGCCGTTATTCCTTCTCAATATCTTGTGTCAAAGCACTTTTGCATTGCGCCAAGGGAGTATCTGCGGTGGGATTTTTGTAAAAGATCAGCTCCCCACCCTCGGGATAAACGCCGTCGGGAACAAAGGGCAGATCACGCAGTCGGATGCCACTGCCAAAGAGCTCCAGAACCTGACGGATAGGCAAAATGCTTTCTTCGTCGAGGTTCCAGATATGCGACAGGCGGTGATAGCTATTTTGCACGTCACTGCGTTGCCCTAACAGATAGGATTCGCAAAGAATGGCAATATGATGCTCCGTTGCCCACGGAATCCGCATCAAAAATCGGTATTTTTGCGCACGCCAGAGGGCGCGGTCGTGCAGATCCTCCAAGGATAAGAACTCGTTTTTGATGCGTTCACCGTAAACCTCGGTTGCCCAAGTCATGCATTTGTCGCCAAGCAAGCGGTAATAGTTGCCGATGACGTCCTTCCCTTCGGGCAGAACGAGCTCTGCCTCGGCGCGCAAAAGAACCTGATATCCCTCGCGCACGGTTGCCCCCAGTTTTTGGGTGATTGTGTTCAATGTAATCGCCTCCTTTTTACCTTTTTATGAGTAAAAAAGAGAAAATATGAAGGGACAACCAAAACAAAAAGCTCACCACATTGTGGAGAGCTTTTTTGCACTTTATTCCGTTTAAGCGTATTGAATACTTGTTACAACGCCATCCTGCAAAGAAAACTGCAGATACATACCCACCATTTCGTAGGTAATGTTTGTATCATAGGTTTGATCGGGGGTTCCGTATGCTGCGATCACCGCCTCCTTTGTAGCACCAACGCGAATGCCCTCTTCGGTTGCTACGGTATCATCGTAGAGGCGAATCATACTGATCCGGTCCTTGTCTCCCTCGGGTACGGTGTATATTTCAAAGCCGGAATAGATGTAGATCTTATCGAGGCCCGTAGTGGCACAGGACGGAGACTCGGCGTAGTCGCGCCATTGACCGAGAGCCGCCACGATGGGCGCTGCATCGGCATTGATGGCAATTTGGGTCGAGCCGCTGGTAAAGGTGTAGACCTTTTTTCCCTCTTCGGGGGGCGTTTCGTTATCCTTGCAGGCAACAAGAGAAAGCAGGACTGTTGCAAGCAAGAGGTATATCAAAAGTTTTTTCATTGGGATTCTCCGTTTCTTTCTTTTTGGTAAATGGCAACCTTATCTGCCCAGACGGCATCAAGCTCCGCGTCGCCACGACGGTCGGAAATGCCGTACTTTTCGGCAAGGATCTTGCCAAAATAAGCAGTCAGTTTTTCGGCTCCAGAGACGTTGAGGTGCACGCCGCCATCGTAGGTATCGGTGCTCCAATCAATGCCGATCTCGTCGGCAAGGGGGATGAAGTTGTAATAATCAACGCTCTTTTCGTTTGCCCAAGCGGTGATCTGTGCATCCCACTCGTCGTACCAATAGTACTTCCAATCATTGGTGGGAGCTTTGATCAGGATCAGCTCAACCCCGTTCTCTTCGCACAGCAGGCGCATTTTTTCAAGGTATTCAAAGCCGATCTCGGGCAAGGTGTAGTCGACCAGCGGTCTGCCCGTTATGTTGCTCGTTTTGGGCTTGACGCCCGTTTGCATCAGGTACCCGTTGTGCGATACGGTGTCGCGGTGGAAGAGGTATTGCCAATCCTCCTTGGTAAGGTCGCTCCAACGGCTATGGTAGCGCAAGAGCGGAAAAACGTAGGAAATGACGCTTTCTTCCTCGGTTTTGGAAGCATAAATGGAGCGCAGCTTACTGCCCGACCACCTCATGCCGTCCAGCGTCATGCGGTTGTACGCCTCGTTTTGCGGCTCTCCGTATTTGATGGCGAGCACGTTGAAAACCACTGCTTTGGGATTCTCGCGCTTGAGGGTTTCTTCCATCAAGTAGTAGGATTGCCAGATGAGCTGCTGCGCGCTACCGCGCACGTAGGACGTAATGCCGTACTCCTGCCACAGTGTGGGCGGTGTGAAGCATTCGTAAACCTCGCAGTCGCCGATGAACACAAC
>JAZNYU010000235.1:0-4923 GCA_045594605.1 Eubacteriales bacterium | reverse complement strand
ACTCCAACCGCCAAAGAGAGATTCCTTGACCGAACGGAACATTCCGCTGCCTTGATCGTTAAAGGTGCCGTCATCAAGCGTATCAACGATTCTCTTAAGCTCGGGATCGGAGTTGTAGATCTCCCAAGGATTGTAATTCTTCTTGATCTCTTTTACTTCTTCAACAGTCGCGCCAAAGATGTATTCGTTCTCTCTGCCGGCTTCTTCGCAAATTTCAACGTTTGCACCGTCCATGGTTCCAAGAGTGACCGTGCCGTTGAGCATAAACTTCATATTACCCGTTCCGCTCGCCTCCATGCCTGCCATAGAGATCTGCTCGGAGATATCTGCTGCGGGCATGATCTTTTCGGCATAAGAAACGTTATAGTCGGTAACGAAAACAACGCGAAGCTTATCGTTGACCTCGGGATCGTTGTTGACTTTATCGGCAATGGCGTTGATAAACTTGATAACGCCCTTTGCGTTCCAATATGCGGGGGCTGCCTTTGCGCCGAAGATGAATGCGGTGGGCTTAAAGTTTGGCTCCTTGCCTTCTTTGATGCGGAAATAATAATAAAGGATGGAAAAAGCGTTCATCAGCTGACGCTTGTACTCGTGAAGTCGCTTTGCCTGCACGTCAAAAATGAATTCGGGCGGCAGCTCGACGCCTTCTCTCTTGAGAACGTATTCCGAAAGCTGTTGCTTTTTCAAATACTTGATCTCGGCAAAAGCGTGGCGTACCTCGGGATCGTCTGCATACTTTTCAAGCTCCTTGAGGCGTTCAAGGTCTGCTTGCCAGCCATCGCCGATCTTTTCGGTGATGAGAGCGGAAAGCTCGGGGTTGCAGAGTGCGAGCCAACGACGGGGCGTTACACCGTTGGTAACGTTGAGGAACTTTTCGGGATACACCTCATACCAATCGCGGAAGGTGCTCTCCTTGAGAATTTCGGTGTGCAACGCGGCAACACCGTTGACCTTATTGCCCGCATAAATGGCTACGTTTGCCATATGTACGGTCTCATCCTTGATCAGGAAGAGCTTACCATTCGGAAATTCCTTTTCGATGCGTGCTTGCATCTTGGTCAAAATTCTTGCAATTTCGGGCAACAGCTTGCGTACGCGCTTCATATCCAAGCGTTCAAGCGCCTCACCCAAAATGGTGTGGTTTGTAAAGTTAAATACGGAACGTGCAAGCAGGAATGCCTTTTCGAACTTCAAGCCCTCTTTCATAACGAGGCGAATGAACTCGGGAATGGCAAACACGGGGTGTGTGTCGTTGAGCTGCAGCGAGATATGCTCATTGATCTTTTCAATAGGAAGTCCCTTTTGCTTGTGCTTGCGAATGAGGTCCTGCACCGATGCCGATGCAAAGAAATATTCTTGGCGCAAACGCAGGATGCGCCCCTTTTCGGTAGAATCGTTGGGATAGAGGGCGTAGCTGATGCTTTCGCAACGTACGTTATCCTTTGCGATCTTATCGATCTGCATACTGTCAAAAGCAGCAAAATCAAAGCTGCCGGGCTGCTCACTTTGCCACAGGCGCAGGGTGTTAATGGTCTTTCCGCCGTAGCCGATGATGGGCATATCGTAAGGAACTGCTTTGGTGGTAAAGTCGGAGAATTTTACGAGTACGCTATCCTCTTCCCTTCTGTAGCTCCAAGGGTCACCGTGTCTTTGCCAATCGTCTGCGTTTTCCTTTTGGAAGCCGTTCTCAAAGCTTTGGCGGAACAAGCCGTAGCGGTAACGAATGCCGTAGCCATCGAGCGGAATGCCAACGGTGGCACCCGATTCGAGATAGCAGGCAGCAAGACGTCCAAGACCGCCATTACCGAGAGCTGCGTCCTCAATATCCTCAAACGCTGTAATATCGATGCCACGCTCTGCGAGCAGTGCCTTTACCTCGTCAAGCTTGCCAAGGTTGTAAAGGTTTGCAAAAATTGCACGGCCGACCAAGAATTCTGCCGAAAGATAACCCACTCTTTTTTGAGGAGCTTCTTTGCATTTTTGCCACGTATCGGCAATTTCTGCCATGGTTGCGCTACTAACGGCACGATAAAGTGCGGAGGTGGATGCATGCTCCATATCGACACCGTCGTTGGCTTTGAGCAAGCTTTCAACCGTTTTGATCCATTTGTTCATTGTTTTTCGGTTCCTTTGCTATGATTTATCTGTTCCCTCTTTTTGCAATGCGAGAGATCTTTTGAGCCAACGTGCGGCTCATTGCACTTGCGGGGCAACGCCAGCTCCAGTTGCGATCACTGAGTGTGCCGGGGGTGTTCATGCGAGACTCCGCACCCGTTCCAAGCAGATCCTGCAGGGGAAGAATGACGTATTTTGCGCAGCTGACGTAAGCAAGACGCACTGTTGCCGCGCGAGCGCGTTGCATGGTTTCGGGGTCGTTTACCTGCTCCGAGCGATATGCAAAGCGTACGCCTGCCTTTTTGCACTCGGATACGAGATCGCGATAAAATATCTCGCGTGTATCCTCATCCAAATCCTCAAGAAATTCAATAAAGGTAGCATTATCGTGCGTACCCGTGTAAACCACGCAGTTTTCATCGTAATTGGAGGGCTTGAATTCCTGCTCGGGGTTTCCGTCAAACGCAAACTCCAAAACCTTCATACGAGGGTATCCCGTATTGCGCATCAAGCGATAAACACCGTCATCGAGAATACCAAGGTCCTCAGCAATGATCTTCCAATCCCTTTTGCCCTCAAACAAAGCTTCCTTCGGGCCATCGTGCCAGCATCCCACTCTGGCATTCTTGCTGCCTGCGGGAATGGCGTAAAAACGGTCAAAGCCGCGGAAGTGGTCGATGCGTACGATATCGTACATAGAGAGTGCCTTTTGCAACCTTGCCGTCCACCATGCGTAGCCGTCTTGCCTCATTTTTTCCCAATTATATAAAGGATTGCCCCAGAGCTGCCCGTCCTCGCTGAAATAATCCGGAGGAACGCCTGCAACCTCGGTAGGAGTACCGTCGCCGTTGAGCAAAAACAGCTCGGGATGCGCCCAAACCTCAACACTATCCTCGGAGACGTAAAGCGGCATATCGCCCATAATTTCAATTCCACGCGCGTTGGCATAGCTCTTCAGCTCGCCCCATTGACGGAAGAACTCATATTGCGTAAATTGCCAAAACAGTACCTCGTCCTCATTGGCGGCAAGAAAGGCGTTGAGCGTTTCCTTATCGCGTACGCGATACTGCTCTTCCCAAGTGGAAAGAGCACGCCAACCGTGTGCCTCCTTGATTGCCATAAATGCGGCAAAATCAGCAAACACGCCTTCTTCCAAAAAAGCTTGGAATGCAGGCAATTGACGATCGAAGCGCGAAAACGCGAGCTTCAGCAGCGGAATGCGACGATAAAACAACGCCTCATAGTTAACACGCCCGATCTCCTCTCCCGCAGCAGCACAGGAATATTCCTCTGCTTCCTCTTTTGTCAGCAAGCCCTGCGCGATCAAAGCTTCAATATCAATTAAATAAGGGCTGCCTGCAATGGCACAGGATGAGGCGTAGGGCGAATCTCCATATCCGGTGGGAACCAGTGGTAGCACCTGCCAAACCTTTTGGTGAGCTCTGGCAAGGAACTCTACAAAGTCTTTTGCCTGCGCGCCCATTGTTCCCACTCCATAGGGAGAGGGCAATGCCGTTATCGGCAATAAAACTCCTGCATAACGCTTTTTCATTTGCGAATTCCCCTTTGCTAAAATTTGCGTTTCGAAAACTTTCGAATGTAGCTTCGTGATATTCTATCACATTTTTTTTGCCGTGTCAAGTAAATATGTGACGGAAAGGCAGGATTTTTGTCAAGAAATCATTTTTTAAGATTTTTTAGCTATTTTTTATACTTATTTTCAAAAAATCATTGTAAATTTGAAAAGCTATGCTATAATGAAAGCAGGCAAACAAAAAAACCAATCGAAATCGGTTCTCTCCGCATTTCGAAAATCTTCCAAAAAAGGAGGGCAAAATGACCATTAAGGAAATTGCCGCCGAGCTCGGTCTTTCTGCCAGCACGGTTTCAAAGGCACTCAACAATGCCTCCGATATCAGCTCGGAGACACGCAATCGCGTCAATGCCTATGCCCGCTCAATCGGTTTTTCCCTGCACCGCAATCAGGATTCCAAGCGTATTTGCGTTTTGTTTGAGAATATGGATTCTCACAGCAACTCGCAGGTCGGTTATCCGGTTCTTACGGGATTTCAACAGGCAGCAAACGCCTACCACTACGAGGTGGTGATTGAGCACTGCTCCGATAAGAATCCCCCAAACCTGAAGAAGCTCTGCCAAGAAAACAACTTTTGCGGCTTGATGATCATGGGAACGAAGATCACGAGTGAGATCATCAAAGAGCTGGAGACCACAAGCATTCCCGCTATGCTGATGGACTCTTACGTAAAAAATCCCAAGGTTGCCTGCATCAGCAGTGACAACATCAACTCGGTTGCTGCCATTGTAGAGCATTTGATCAAGCTTGGACACCGCAAGATCGGTTATTTGGGCGGTGACAAGGAATCGATCGTTACCCGTGAGCGCTTTTCGGGCTATCTGATCGGCTTGATAGAAGGTGACATTGAATTTAACAGCAGCTACGTTCGCTACGGAAACTACACCGAGGTCTGTGGTCTTGAGGCAGCCGACTTTTTTGCCGACCAGGGCGTTACCGCCGTGGTGTGCGCTTCTGACCTGATCGCCATTGGTTTGATCACCGGACTGCGAAAGCGCGGCTTGCGCGTTCCTGAGGATATATCGGTCAGCGGTTTTGATAACCTTGACGTTGCACGCTATTTTACCCCTGCACTGACAACCGTTAAGCAGGACTTTATCTCCTTAGGTGAAAACGCGTTTACCCTGCTCCGCCAAGCCATTAAGGGCAACAAGACCAAGCGCATAACCATTCACACCGAGCCGATCTTCCGCGATTCGACCGCTCCCGTT
>JAZNYU010000234.1:0-7418 GCA_045594605.1 Eubacteriales bacterium | reverse complement strand
TGTTGCTTTTTTTCATTTTGAAATTTCTCCTTTTATGTTATTTTTAGCAACACAAAATAACCCGTCAAGAGCTTGGAAGTATCGTACTTTATTGTTAAGAAATTGTAAACCTCTCAAAATCTTTAAAAAAGGGCGCAAAAGCTCATTTTTCCTCGCTTTTTTCCAATGTTTCCAACTCTTTTGACTAAAACCTTGACTGCGAATTCTGTCTTTTTCTTTTTTTGGTCAAAAAAAGCGCCCCATCTTTGTTCTCTTCCCTTTTTGTGGGCGCTTTTGGGAAAGGGTGAGGGGAAACCTTTTTCTCATGAAAAAGGTTTCCCCTCAAAAATCCGTTATTACCATTTGGTTTTTTTCTTGAGCACCTCGTAGAGTGAAACGAAGCTCTGGTGGCGCGTTTTGGGAACGTCGCCTTTGCGGACGGCGGCAAGGATTGCGCAGCCTTCCTCTTTTGTGTGGGAGCACTTGGTATAGCGGCACTCCCCGATGTAGGGCGCAAACTCCCTGAAGGTCAGGGGCAGGTCCTCTTTTTCAAAAAAGTCGAAGCGTTCAAAGTCGAGCATTGTAAAGCCGGGGGTGTCCGCAAGGTAGCCGCAGTCTTCCCCATCGGTCAAGGGATAGAGCTCGGTCACGCGCGTGGTGTTCTTTCCGCGCTCGATGCGGCGGCTGATCTCCCCCGTTTGCAATTGCAGATTTGGGAACAGGCGATTGAGGAGCGTGGACTTGCCAACGCCCGATGCGCCCGAAAAGGCGGCGACGGTCCCGCTGCGGATCTTGGAGATGCGTTCCTCAAGCGCGGTGATGGGCATCCCCTTCCCCACGCAAAATACCTCGAAGCCCGCGCGGCGGTAGATGTCGGCAAGCTCCTCTGCCACGTCGGGGGCGAGCTCGCTTTTGGTGATGACGATGACGGGCTCGATGTTGTTGTGCTCGGCAATGGAGATGAGCTTGTCCACTGTTTCGAGCACGGGATCGGGGGTGGTTGCCGAAAGGGTGACGAACAAGAGGTCAAGGTTTGCCATGGGCGGACGGATGAGCGCGTTTTTGCGCGGCAGGATCTCGTCGATGGCAACGCCTGTGCCATCCTCGGCGCACTTGACGTTCCCTTCCCCGTCCTTGGAGTACGCAGTGTTATCGTAGGTGACCTTGACCACATCTCCCACCAAAAGAGACCCTTTGCGGTGCAGACTGCCGCGACCTCTGCCCGTTACGGTCATGCCGTCCAGCGGCATCGGCGCGCGCGTTGCATCCAAAAACAGACGCACTGTAAACAGTCCGCCGTTGCTTTTGATGACTCTTCCACACCCTTGATACATGCGTTTTTCTCCTTTTTTATTCATTCTCTTTTGAGACGTAAATCGTAATTTTTGTTCCGGGCAGGACCACGGTCCCCTCGGTATGGCTTTGCCGAAAGACAGTCCCCGCAGGAGCGTCGGACCATGCTTCGACCACCTCACCCACATTCAATTGACAGAGCCACAAGCGAATGAGCGCATCCGAGCGGGAAAGTCCGCAAAGGTTTGGCACGCGGACGGTCTTTTGTTTTTCCCCTTGGCTGACAGTTAGGGTGACGGTTGCGCCTTTTGGAACGCTCTCCCCTGCCCTTGGCTCGCTTGCAAGCACCCTGCCCACCTCGCGCGGCGACGGCTCGGCAACGGTGTTGACAACAAGGCCGAGGTTGCGAAGCTCGGTTGCCACCTCCCAAACGTCGCGCCCCGCAATTTGCGGCAAGCGGATGCTCTCGCGCCCGAGGCTGACGGTGAGGGTGACTTGACAGGTCTTTCTGTCATCCGACAAGCGGCGTCGGCTGCCCCCTGTTGGCGTTTGTGCAAAAACCACGCCTGCGGGGGTGTTTTCGTGATAACGGTATTCGATATCGAGGTCGATCCACCCGTCTGTTTGGATGCTATCTGCGTGCAGTCCGCAAAAGTTTGGGACCATGACGGTGGTGGGTTCTTTTTTGCGCGGTTGGAACAAAATATCGATTGTGATCCACCCCACCGCTACGATCAATACTGCCGCAACTGCGGCGGCGCGCCGCCACGTGCGCGTGTCTTTGAGCCATTCCCCTATTTTCATATCGGTCCTCCAAAAGGTTATATGTAGAGGGAATGTTCACGAGGATTTGTTAGCCGATTTTTTCTTTGCAAAGTGGGGGCGCAAAGAAAAAATCTATCAAAAAAAGAAACGCCGAATATGGGGGGCGTCGCCCCTCCACCCCGCCACCTTTTAAAAAAAGGTGGACGAAAACTTCCTCGCAGGGACACGAAGAGTTGTTACTCTTCTGTTTTTTTCATCGCCGCGCGGCGGAGCTGTCCGCAGGATGCGTTGATGTCCGATCCGAGCTTGCGGCGAACCGTTGCGCGGATACCTTTGGCTTCCAGTGCCTTGGCAAACGCTGCGACTGCCGCTTTGTTCGACTTTTTAAATCCTGTTTCTGCCACCTCGTTGACGGGAATGAGGTTGACGTGTATGGGCATGGTTTCGGTGCGCGAGCGCAGGTGCGCGTTGAGCACCTTTGCCAATTTGTTTGCGTTCTCTACCGAATCGTTTTTGCCTGCTATGAGGGTATATTCAAAGGAAATTTTGCGCCCCGTGCGTGCAAAATATGCGCGGCAGGTGTCAAGCAGCTCTGCCACTCCCCAACGGTTGTTGATGGGCATGATCGCCGAACGCGTCTCGTCGTCGGGCGCGTGGAGCGAGATGGAAAGCGTGATGGGGAGATCCTCCTCCATCAGCATTTTGATGCGGTCAACAAGCCCGCAGGTCGAAAGCGAGATGTGTCGGTAGCCGATGTTCAGCCCCGCCTCGCAGTTGACAAGGTGCAAAAATTTGATGACGTTATCGTAGTTATCGAGTGGCTCGCCGATTCCCATCATCACAATGTTGGAAATGCGCTCGCCGATCTCCTTTTGGGCGGCGATGACCTGACCGAGCAGCTCGGCAGGTGTCAAGTCGCGCACGCGACCGCCAATGGTGGATGCGCAGAACTTGCACCCCATGCGGCAACCAACCTGTGAGGAGATGCAAATGGTGTTGCCGTGCTCGTATTTCATCACAACGCTCTCCACGCAGTTGCCATCAGAGAGACCGAACAAAAACTTGACGGTGCCATCGATGGCAGACACCAGCTTTTGCTCGACTGCGGGGAAATGATAGTGGAAGGATGCGCGCAGCTTTTCTTGCAGCTTTTTGCCGATGTTGGTCATCTCATCGGGCGAGATGCCGCGGTGCAGTTGTTCAAAAATTTGCTTTGCACGGTATTTGGCTTCTCCGTTCTCTATCATCCAAGCCTCCAGCTCGGCAATGCTTTGGGATAAGAGCTCGGGCTTTTGTTGTTCGTTCATTGGGCGCCTCCTTTCTGTATTGTGTCCAAAAATTCGGGAAAGTATCAATTCTATTTTACGCGCTCCATCACGGCGTAAAAGAAGCCGTCGGTGCCGTCGGTATCGGGATAGAGCGTGCGCACATCCCGTAGGTTAAAGTGATCGTTGTCCTTCAAAAAGCGATCAACGTTCCAGTCGTTCTCTGTGGGGAGAAGCGTGCAGGTGGAATAGACCAGCTTGCCGCCAATTTTGACGTATTGCGCTGCGTTTTGGAGGATGGCGAGCTGAATATCGGGGAGTGCCTCGCTGACGGTAGGATCCTTGTAGCGTAGCTCCGGCTTTTTGGCAAACACGCCAAAGCCCGAGCAAGGCACGTCACAAAGCACACGGTCAAATGCACCGAGCCATTCTTCGTTTGTGTTTCTTGCATCACGTTCTTGCGTTTGAAGAATGGAGATACCAAGTCGCGCAGCACCGCTCTCGACCAAGGAAAGCTTGTTGCGGTGCAGGTCGCAGGAAATGACCTCGCCGCAGTTGTTCATATCCATGGCGGCACCAAAGGATTTGGAGCCGGGGCAAGCGCAAGCATCCAGCACGCGCATTCCCTCTTTTGCATCCAAGGCTTTGACGCAAAGCTGAGATGCTTCGTCCTGTACGAAAAAGAGTCCATCTTCAAAGCCGTAAAGCTCGGTTACAGGGTATTTGTCGCATACGCGAATGCCGACCTCGCTCTCCTTTGTGGGGAGTGCGTGGATGCCCTGCTCCTCGATCTTCTGTATCAGCTCCTCGCGCGAGATGCGCAGAGTGTTGGTACGCAAGGTCAGGTCGGGCGTCTCGCCAAAGGCGGCAAAAAGTTCTTCTGCTCGCTCCAGCGAGAATGTGTCGATAAATTTGCGGCAAAGCGCCAGAGAAAAGGAATATTTGACCGACAGATACAAAGCAGCATCTGTTTCTTTGTCGGGGATGGGGATCTTTTTTTCGCTGCGGATAAAGGCACGCAGAATGGCGTTGACAAATCCGCGATTGCGCTTTGGTGCCATATTCACCGTCTCGTTCACGGCGGCGTGATCGGGCACGCGGTCAAGAAAGGCAAGCTGATAAAGCCCCAGGCGCAAAAGCACGCGCACCTCGGGGGAGATCTCATCGCTGCCACGACTGCAAAGACCCTTGATGATGGCATCCAGTGTGATCTGTCGTTCGATAACGCCGTAGACAAGCGTGGTCAAAAGTCCCCTGTCGGGGGCTTTCAGGTTCGCGCGCTTGATGGCGATATCGAGTGCAATATTGGAATACTGCTCTGCCGACGCACATCTGACCAGCACGTCATATGCAATTTTGCGTGGGTTGTCCATACGTCGACTCCTTTCTTATCTGTAAAAACGGTTTATTTTACGATCTTTCGCATCAGGGGGATCAGATATTTGGCAACAGTGCTGTGCCCGTCGCGCAGAGGGTGCAGAGGCACCTCGGGGATCCAACCAAACGAATCGATAAAATGCACGCAGCAGCCATGCTTTTGGTTGTAGCGTTCGATCATTTCGCCAAGCTCTCTATGGAAGTTCCCCACAAACGCCGAGAGCGAAATGATAACCGCGTTGGGGTTGTGCTCCCTGATGACGTCGAGCAATTCCTCGTATTTTTGCAGGTAGCGCTCCACGCCGTTTGGGCGGTCGTTGGCGCCGTGATTGATGAGGATGTAATCGGCACTCTTATGTGTAATGAGAGAGCCGTCGAAATTATAAAGGTAAGACTCGGGGGCGGCAGGAACGTCACCCGCTCCTGCGCGTGTAACGCCGACCGCGCCGTAGCCCATAAAGATGGGGCGCAAGTCAAGCGCCTCTGCCGTTTGCCACGCGTAGGTGGCGCAAACGTCGTCCTGATAGCAGCGCATCACATCAAAAACGGCGGTGGAAAGCGGAACGTCTCCACTGTTAAAATCGGTGTCTATGAGCACACCCTCGGTGATGGAGTCGCCCACAAACTCGATGGTTTGGCGGTTGTCGGGAGTGATCGGGATGGGACATTCGGTCTGTACGCCAACAAAGGACACCTTACCCGTAAGCGGCTGATACCAACGGCGGTCGAGCTCGGTGCCGCCCTTGTAAATGATGCGGCAGACGTGGTCGCCCTCATGTTTTGCCATCACACGGATGTGGGAATCAATATTGGCTTCGATCATATCGCCGCCGTCGATCTGTATCCACAAATGCAGGCGCGGTTGTGCGTTGGAGACGATGTTGAATTTAGCAACGGCCATTCTGCCGCGAAAGGCAAACTCAATATAAGAGCCCGTAGCCGTAGCGGTGGCACAGTCAGCCCCCCTATCCCATCTGCCTGTGAGGCGGATGCTTTCGTGCGTGTAGGGAATGTTCATAAGGTCTCCTTTCCGCAGGACTTACTCGTCCTCTCTTCTTGCAAGCATCTTGCGCTCGGTGCGCGAGAGCTTATAAGGTACCCATTCGGATGCATCGTCATAAAGACAAAGCGTACCCAAGGGGCGTTTTTCGTAGTCAAGGTCACCCTTGTAGTAGACGTCTGCAAACACGTAGAGCATATCAGGGGTGACGTCGACGTTGTCAAAAACAAATCGGTAGTAGGTATAAAGCGAGGTCTCGGTGCGTGTGGCGGCGCTGGGATAATAGCGCTGCATTGTCAAATTTTCGGTGTTTGCGTTGTCCTCGCTCTTGTCAGGGGTTTTGTCGGTGGTGGTGACAAGGGTGAGGTCAAACAGCTCCTCGCTCTTGTCGGGGATCGCATCCAATCCGTAATCCCGTGCTACGTTCTTGATGGTGCTGTTGTTGTAGCGGAACACCAATTGCACCTGATGCGCCTGGGGAATAAAGACGTACTGCGTAACCGAAAAATACCCTCGGTTGTATTGGGCGGTTGTGATGGTATCCTGCATTTGATATTGCAGGATAAGGTCGTCGCCACTTTCCTCGTATGCCTCATAAAGGGCATCGTTGCCCATCAGGTATTTGATCTCTTTGGGGTCTCCCGAGGAGAACACGCGCCAAAGAAGGATGCCGCTGATGACAAAGAGCAAAAGCGAGACGCTCCATTTGACAACGCGCCAGAAAACGCGCATATGATGTCCGTTTGACATGGTCTCCTCCTTACTTTTGCAAAAGCGCACCAAGATGCGCTTCCAGTGCCACGCCCATACGCACGGGCGTGTCGATTTTTTGCGACTCGGTGATGAGCAGCACGATAAAATCGGCGGCGCGTGTGCAAGCGGTCTCAAAGCTATCCCCTTGCATCAAAGCTCCCAAAAGGACGGATGCAAAGATGTCACCCGTGCCGGGATAGGAGATATCCTGACAGGCGCGCTTGATCCAAAAGATGCGACCGTCATCGTCTCTGCCTGCGTTGGCAACGATGCCACCCGCAAGGCCGATGCCCGTTACCACAATTTTACCGTGGCAGACGTGGGAGAGCTTTTCCAGAAGCCCAAGGACGTATTCCTCGGCATCAACCTCATCCATTTGGGCAGTATCCTTGTAAAGGGTATCTGTGAGGAAGCAAGCCTCGGTGAGGTTGGGGGTGAGCACCTCGGCGTGGGTGCTCAGCTCGCGCATACCGTCGGCAAGCTCCTTGGTATAGGTTGCGTAAAGCACGCCGTCGTCGCCCATTACGGGGTCAACGAGGACGAGGGGGGCTTTTCCTGTTTCGTCGGGTGTTTTTCCAAAACGATTGATGAATTCGCGCACCACCGAAATTTGCTCCACGCTGCCAAGAAAACCCGTATAGATAGAGCCAAAGGTCATCTCCAGACGGTCAAAATGTGCGGCGATCTGATGCATGTCGGCGGTCAGGTCGCGGAAATAAAGCCCCTCAAAGCCACCTGTGTGGCTGGAAAGGAGCGCGGTTGGCAGCGGTATGGTCTGATATCCCATGACCGACAAGGTGGGGATAACGACCGTAAGCGCGCATCTCCCTACACAGGAAAAATCGTGGATTGCGGCAATGCGCCGCGGCGGTAAATGTTGCATATGTCTTCCTTCTTTTTCGCAGGATGCGAAAGGATATTGGAGTTCGTTTTCAGTTTTTCAGTCGGTCGAGGGCGTTTTGCAGAATGATCTGTGCCGAGAGGGT
>JAZNYU010000233.1:0-15762 GCA_045594605.1 Eubacteriales bacterium | reverse complement strand
GATAACTTCCAAAACGGAATAGTTGACCTGTCGGAACGCAATATCGGAGATATCTTCAAAGCTTTTTTCCTCAAAACGGTCATCCTCTTTTAAAAGCAGGATTGCGTCCTCTTGATCGATGCCCTCACAGTGCGACACGTTGACAAACACCTTGTTGCAAGGCTTAAAACCCTCTCCTATGGCGGAGAAAAGCAGGGAGTTGGCGGCAAAGATGCGCACAACACCGCTGATATCCACCATCACGTCATACGACGCCAAGAACGGCAGAGAGGAAATTCCCTCGATGCGATAGGTCTTAACGTATCCCATCGTTTCAACGGTCAATTCGTCGCCAATGGAGAGCCCCTGCGCCGCTGCAAACTCGGCGCTGATAAAGGCAACGTCACCAAGCGAGCCTGTTGTCACCGTTCCGTATTCCCTAAAATCAATATCGAACACGTCGCAAAAGTCCTCAAACTCGGTGGCAATGCCAATCGTCGTGTTCTCTGTTCCCTGCAGGATCAAGGGCAATTCATAACCGCCCACCGCCTTGGCAGAGTCGCCAAGCACGTCGATGACGTCATCGGCAAACAGAAAACGCGAGTCGGAGGTGTTGCCAACGCTGACCGTAAAGCTTGCATTGCCGTATTTTGCCGCCTGCGTGGCAGAGAGCTCGCTCTTCATTGTGTCGGCAACGGTAAAGGAAAAAATAGACGTTGCCATAGAGAGCGCCAAGGTCAAAATAATGATAAGCGGCTGCAACGGCTTTTTGCCAACGCTTTTGATGATGTGTTTGAAAAGCAGCCTCATAGAATTTTACCGTCTTTCAAATATACGATGCGGTTGCCGTACTCTGCCACGGTCTTGCTGTGTGTTACCTGCACAACGGTGGTGCCAAGCGCGCGGTTGACCGACTGCAAAAGCTCCATCACGCGCTTCTCCATTTCGCTATCCAAAGCGCCCGTGGGTTCATCCAAGATCAAGGTTTTGGGCTTGTAAAGCAGGGCGCGTGCGATCGCCACTCTTTGGCACTGACCGCCCGAGAGCTGATCGGGGAATTTTTCAAGCAGCCCCGAGATGCCAAGCGCATCTGCCAGCTCTTGCAGATAGTCGGCAAGCTCTTCCTCGCTCTTTCCACCAAGGACGGCGGGCAACAAAAGGTTATCCCTTGCCGTGAGTGTGGGAATGAGCTTGTAGCCTTGAAAAACAAAACCGAGCGTGGTGCTGCGAATTTGCGCCAGACGGTTTTCGCTCATCTTTGAAACATCCTCGCCGTCAAGCAGAACACGTCCGCCGTCGGCATTCAAAAAGCCGCCCAAAATGGAGAGGAAGGTGCTCTTGCCGCTACCGCTCTCGCCCATGATGGAAACAAACTCTCCGTTGGCAATATCAAGAGAGACGCCAAAAAGCACGCGCTCGCCGTTATAGCTTTTTTCAATATTGGTCGCTTGAATCATGAATTCACCTCATATGCTATTGCCGGACAAATGCCTGCAAGATAGTTTGATAGATTTTGCACGAACGCCTCACTGCCAACGCTTGCCTGCAAGGTGGAGAGATCGACTGCCCCAATGCTTGCCACGTAGGTAAGATACTCCTCGCCGTAGGCTGCCTCTGCCAGAGCGGAATACGCTTGGTTGGCAAGCGAGATAGATGTAACGGATGCAAACAGTGCCCAATCGTCCTCCCCGAAGCGAGAGAAGACCGCGCTTACAAGCGCATCCCGATCCCCTGCGCGCAGGGCGGCGATATCCGCGGGAGTGAGCTTTTCTTTTGCGGAGCTCAAGAGCTTGACGGCATCATTCATAACGGCGGCAAGACGGGAGACGTCCCCGTTCTCGCGAAATGCGGCAGAAAGACGGGACCTATAAGAACCGCTCTCACCGCTCGGCACGTGGGAAAGAAGCAGCTCCCAGCCTGCCAGTGTAATATCGATTTTAGAAAAGTCAAGATGGCGGATGACCTCCAGCATCTCCGCATCCGAAAAGCTGTCGGCGATGCCCTCGGGAGTTGTGACGAGCAGCTCCGCCATGGCGGTGCCACAGCGCACAAGTGCCGAGAACGCATCTTTGCCAATGCTTTGGGCAAAGAGCTGCTTTTCGGCTGCCAGCGCATCGGCTTCCTCTTGGTACCACGGGTATTGGTAGGTTTCAAACCGCTCGACGGCTTGCTCGTATTTTGCATCGTAGATCAGGAGGCACACCTCATAGAGCATAGAGGCTACCTGCTCCGCGCCAAAGGCGTAGGTCAAATCAAGGTAGAGAGTGCGCGTTCTCTCGTAGCCGACGTCCTCGCCTGCACGCAGGGCAAGCAGCTCGTCGATCACGCCCTCGCCCTCCTTTTCAAGGAGCGCCAAGACCGAACGGTAAGCCTCCTCGGGGATGGGCTTAGCGGCGGTGATCTCACAAAGGCGGTGCGCGTAGCGCGCAAGTCTTGCCTCTACCGTTTCGGAGATCTTGTCCATCACCGCACTGCGATAGGTGTAGACCACCAAGGCATAGATGATCTGTTCGGCATCCTGCAGGAGTGCATCACTATAAGCGGGGTCGCTTTGAATGGGGATCCCCGTTGTTTCTTCGTTCTTCTCTTCCCTGTTGCAGCCCACAAAGGATGTGGCAAGCAAGAGAGCTAACAAAAGGGAGAGTATTCTTTTATGTATCAAATTCATTCTGTTATCCTCGTTTACCGCTGTAAAAATGAAGGGCGAGGAGCAGAAGCTCGGTCTCTGCTCCTCGCCCTTCACTTTTATTCGGGGGAATATCACCCCCGACGGTTATGCGCCAGGGGCGTATAGCTTGGCAAAAGCCGACTGTTTTACCAATCGGCTTTTGCTTTTTTGTTAAGAAACGGTTTTTGTACCGGTCAATCAGCCAAGTGTAACTTGAAATGCACCTTCAAACTCGATATAGTCGGTAGAATATTCGCCGGCGTTGAGCAAGAGGTGATCGAGATCGATAGCAATCGTGATTGCGTTTTCGGTAGCGGAAAGAGTTACCGCACCGTCGATAGCAGTTTGACCGAATACTTCAAGTAGCACGCCATAGGTAATGGCGCCGTTGTTTTCGGTTACTGCAAACTCGGTATGGATCATTTCCATGTTCTTTTCGATGAGGGTAACCTTTACACCGTTTTCGGTTACTTCATAGCCAAGCTCAAACTTCATGCCGTCAATCTCAACAACGATGTAGTCTGCGCCCTCGGCGTTGTCGATCCACTCATAGCCGCCGTTGAAGATCTCAACGATGTTTTGGATGGGCTCGCCTTCCTCGGTGTAGTCATATTCGTAATCTCTTACAACAAGGGATACGTTCTTAATTGCGTCGAGTGTTTCGGTGAGCTCAAGCTCGAACTCAGCCATTACGTTGTTCGCGCCGTCCTGAAGGTCGGTAACGGTAGCAACGATGGTGGTCTCGGTAGTTGTGATCTCAACGAGTCCAAGATCCTCATCATCCTTGCCGATCACTGCGGTGATCTTGTCACCGTCAATGGTAGCGGTCAGTCTGTCGATAACTGCAGAAATATCGCTCAGCTCGTCGTGTGCGTTGACTTCGAGAGTCTTTGTGCCATCATCGTTGGTGATGTAAAGAACCTCAAGCCAGGTTACGTACTCTTCGCTGGTGCTTACAACGTACTCATAGCCGGTTTCGGGATCAACAGCCCACTCGTGGTGGAGAATGTAACCCTTCACTGCTGCGTATGCTTGGGTTACAACGCCGTTAACGGAAACGGATTGGTAGATGAGAAGTTCATTTGTTGCGTCGGAGAGGAATGCACTTACGCGTTCAACAACGTCCTCGTCAACGACTTCGGTGCTGATGGTGAGTCCGCCGTATGCAACCTGCTCGTCACCCTCGAGAACGGAAAGGCTCATACCGTCTTCGGAAATGTGGATAATGAGTGTAACGTCTTCCGAGGTAATCGTCAAAGCCTTATCGTCGTCAAGATCCTTGTAGTCTACTGCCAAGAAGGTTACAAACTCGATTTCAGGCTCACTCTCATAGTACTCACCGGTTTCGGGATCGTAAGAGCCGATGGTGGGGCCGGTAACGTAACCTCTGATAGCTACTTGGAACTCGGTTACAACGTCGTTTACGGTAACGACCTTGTAGTCCAAGAGATCGTTGGCATTATCCTGCATATCGATCTCGTAGGTGTAAATGATGTTCTCGCCATCAATGATCATGCTCTCGGTCAGGCTGAAGAATGCAACCTGCTCGCCGTTTTGCTTTACAACAGCGGTAAAGCCGTTAGCACCGGTGGTTACGGTCATAGTAACACCGCCGGGCAGAGTAGCGTTCAGGATAGCCTGGTCACCGTTTACGGTGAGGCTGTACTGAATTTCACCAATGCCATAGTTCATAGCAACGAGGTTGCCCTCAGCATCAATGGTAACGTTGTAAACGATCTGCTCGTCGAGCATATCGATAGCAGCCTTCAGGCTCTCGAAGAAGCCCTGCTCGGAAGGAACGAGTGCGTTGAAGAGATCTTCGATAGCAATGGTTTGCATAACCTGTGCAACCTGTGCAAAGGAGCTCTTTACGCTTGCAATAAAGCTCAGCTTTTCAGCACCGGTAACGCCGTTCATTTCGGCAAGGATCTCTACCAAGGTCTTGTTGTAGTTCTCGGCGATGAGAGACTCAATGCTGAACTCCATGCCGGAAACGGAGTATACGTACAGGTCGATGAGCGTGTAGATGCTCTCAACGGTAACGCCGGTGCCCTCTGCAAGGGTGACTGCAGCGTTTACGATCTCCTTAATGGTAAGATCGGGAATGGACTCGAAGAAGGAAGCCATGTTTGCAACAATGTTTTTGCCGTAAACGGTTTCCAGATATTCTGCAACGGTCTTGCCCTCTACCTCTGCAACGAGCTTCTTAAGAGCTGCAAGGTTGAGGCTGATGGTTACGTTGCCGGTCTTGTTATCGGGGGTTACGGTCATGATCTCTGCGCCAAGAATTGCAAAGAGCTCTGCCATATGCTCGGCGTATGCGGGATCAACGGTAACAACCTTTTCTGCCAGAGAAGCAATTGCCTTTTGGAAGAGGGGCAGCAGCTGTGCTTCGAGCTCGCCAATGAGGTATGCATTCTCGAGGAGAGCCTGCAGATCTTCGCGAGAGCCAACGCCCATTTGTTGTGCGAGGTAATCGTAAAGCAGATCGGACATGTTCAACTCAGAATTTTGACCGTTGAGGGAGATAGCGATCACATCGCCGTTTACAAAGACGGTGATCTCGGCATACTCTGCGTCCTCTTTGTTAACGGAAATTTCCTTAGAGGGAACCAGACCGTCAAGCTCGGTTTCTGCCAAGCCGACCTTAACCTTGAGGTGAGCCTTGAGAACCTCACCGGTGCTATCAAGGGCTGCTTCTGCGATTTCAACAAACATAGCTTGCTTGTTGCCCTTGCTTTCAGCATCGGGATGATGGATCTCAGTTACGTAAACCAGCTCGGTGCCCTCGGTTGCTTCAAGAGTAACCGCAATGGAGCCGATGAGCTGCGCCAGGATCTTGGAAGCCTCGGGGAGCTCTACGCCCAAAGCGTTGATAACCTCGAAGTGCTCGTGACCGCAGGTGCGGCAGATGCTTGTTTTGGAGCCTGCCTCGGTTGCGGTGGGATATTCGTAGATGGTGTCATACAGGTGACCAAGTGCGGGAACAACGTTCTTTTCACCTTCAACGTAGCCGCAAAGCTGGCAAACGCGGAAAGCCGACTCGCCTGCCTCGGTGCAGGTGGGTTCCTTTGCAAAAACCTCTACCATTTGGTGGCCTGCGGGGATTTCGCTATCTCTGTAGGTATCTCCACACTCGCAGGTGTACTTGGTGTAGCCCGCCTCGGTGCAGGTGGGGGCGACAACTTCTTTGGTGTAGTTGTGCTCGTGCTTGGGATCTTCCTTTTTACCGAAGCAAGATGTTACGGAGAGCATCATTGCGGATACGAGTAAAAAGATGACGAGACGAACTGCCATTTTCTTCATAGATCTCATTGAAAAAACCTCCTTATGTATTACTGGGATCTACTTTCAATATACCATTTTTTTCGCAATTTGTCAAGGGGTTAGATATAAATATATATCTAAACTTAACGGCGGATAACAAAATCGATCGCAATTTATACCACCTTAAACCAAGGGCTGCCTTCCTTCGACAAAAGGTTCCACCGGTCTCTTGGGGCACAAACTACGATCGAATCCTGCAAAAATATTCGTTTTTGTCGGGGACTTTTGAGTCCTCTTCAGTCCTCGTCGGGCTTTTGCCCGTTGTGCGCCTGCCATTGACACTCGCTCAAACGCATATCAGTAAAGGTTGCTACAAAGGACGATTCCTCGGGGCTGCAAGCGTAAATGCCAAAGCGGATGCCCTCCCCTCCGTGACACATATGACAAACGCGCATTTGCTTGAACAGAACACCGTCCTCGGAGCACTCGATCAGATAATCGTCCTCGCGGCGGCTGAGGCGATACCACATAGATTGGACGTTGGCGTCGATCTCGGTGGTCGCCCAGTCGGAGTAGCCGTTGTTTGTAACAACGCTGCCAAGGTGTGCAAAGGTCTCGTTTTCGTATTCGATAGAGGCTTTGAGCCAGTTTTCACTATCCAGATACATCACGATGCCACATTGGTCAAAGCGATGCTTGCTTTGAAATTGCGTCCTGACGGTGAAGGAAAAGAATTTTTCATTGGTTGTCATCTGCAAAACGGGGGCATTGTCATTTCTGAAATGATAGTACGTCCTTTGCCAAAGGTCGGTGTGAGGAGCGGTCACGATCTCAATTTTGTTCTCGCTGACCGTACACCGTGCCGGTTCTCTCGTCCATTGTAATTGGTTGACGTCAAAGCAAAAATCCATTTTTTACTCCCCTTTCGCATCTAAGTGCGCAAAGATCTCGTCCCATACTGCCTCATCCTGAGCGGTGATCGCTTCCCAATCAAAGGATGCGACAAAGCGCGCCTTCTCCTGGGCGGTCGCGTTCTTCTTTTTGGCAAACTTGGTGCGCGCCTTGCCAAAGTCGCCCAGCAGCTTTATGGCATCGGCGGTGTAGTTGGGGTTGTGCCCCTTGCCCGAAACAAACAGGAGCTTTACGTTTTCCTTTTCTTTCAACCCTTCTTTGAGGATGTCGTAATGCGCGCGGCGGCAGAGCTGGTCATCCTCGGAGTAGATGAGAAGCGCCTTTACGTTGGAATTCTGCAAGGACTCGACCGCGTTGAATTCGGAAAATCTCGGGTTGGATGCACGCTCCAGGGCAAGCACCGCGCGGCGATAGGGCGCGAGCGGACCTGCGAAAAAGGTCTTGATCATTTCCGCAACCGAAACAAAGCCGCACATTGCCACAATGTGGGTGATCTCGGGATGCAGAGCCACAATATTGAGGGTGGAAAAAGCCCCCCAGCTATGCCCCATGACCGAAAGCTGCAGCCCGTCAAACCGCTTGTCGGCTTTGAGGGCGGTGATGCAATCGTTCAGGTCGCAAAGGGACTGCGCGAGACCGTTGGGGCTCTCGCCGCCCGACTCCATGCAGCCCGTGTGGTCATAGGCAAACACGCGATAGCCGTGCGCGCACAGCTTTTCGATCTCCTTCATGTATGCGAGATGACCGCCGCCAAAGCCGTGATCAAAAACGATCAGTCTGCCCTCGATCGGATTCGGGTAAGAATACAGATACCCCTGCAGGGTGTGACCGAGCGAGGATTGGAAGGCATATGCTTCACAGTTCAGCCCGCTAAAATCCTTGGCAGAATAGTAAAAGACGGTTTCGGTATCGTCGCAACGGGTGTGCATCATGCCCTTGTAGGCATTGACAACTTGCTTTTCAAAAATCATAATTTTCTCCTTTTATAGGGACAGACAATTCAAAAAGTCGTCTGCCTCTTGGCGGTTTTGGAAAATAAAAACCGATTTATCACTGTATTTTTTGAGTAACGCATAGATGGTTGGTAAGGTTTTGGTTGGGAATTCTTCGATCTGCTGCTTGAATTCGGGATCCAGCTCCGTCTCGATCCAGGGCATTTCATCCCGCTTTTTGCCAATGCGCGAAATCGCACCCGCAAGACAGTCCCTGACGGGCAGATCAAAAAGAAAGACCGTATCACAGGCTGCAAGGCGCCCTTCGAGTGTGCGACCGTAATTGCCATCGATGATCCAAGCATCCAGTGCCAGAATTTCGGCAAGGCGCGCATCGTATTCTTCGCGCGGGATGTGGGTTTTGTCGGGCTTGTGCCAGATGGCATCCAGATGAAAGAGCGGCAGATCGGTCTTTTCCTTCAGCTTTTTGGCAAAGGTGGTCTTGCCCGAGCCCGGGCAGCCGATCACAATGACCTTTTGCATCGCTTTTTCATTTCGTGCCCACAAGGGCAAGAGCTTGACGTATCGGTTGGCAATGACGCGGTAGGCGGGGCGGTAGGCTTCACGGAATGCATTGGAGTGATGCAGTGCCGGGTAGCCCAGATCCTTCCACGTGGCGAGCTTTTGCGCAAATTCGGCACCGTCAAGCGGCAAGATGCCGCCCTCGACAAGCTCCTTTGCCACCTCTATTTTTTCTTCCAGACGCGCCCTGCCCTCCTCTTCCTTTTTGGCGGAAAGGCAAAACAGCTTGGCAAGTGTTTCGGGAGAGAGCCCCGCATTCAAGCAGGAAAGATGCACCCGACTGTACCCACCGTCAAGCGGCTCTGTTTTGGGCGCTTCATCCTTGGAAAGCGTTGCAGCCTCACGCAGGATATACTCCTTTGCGGCATCCTCGCTCGACACCAAATGCTCACACCCGAACGCGCTTTGGAACAGATATTTGAAAATATCCTCTGCCTCGAGCTTGGGATAGGCTTGGTAGTGCGCGATCAAACGCTTGCGCGTTTGCTCGCGGCGGTTTGTTATCTCATTCATGTTCGTTTTTTATCTCCATATTCTCAATCGCGAGGGTGATCCCTTTGATCATATCTTCCATCTCCATTGCGGGCTCTTTGCCCTGCTCGGTGGCGTACGGAATATGCACGAACCCAACGCGAGTCGGGGTATTTTGATAGCGGTGCAGAAGTGTGTAAAAAAGATCGTTGCAAACGTAAGCGCCTGCCGAATAGGAGAGCTGCGACGCAACGCCTGCGGCGCTGACCGCCTCTGCCATCTGCCGCGCAGGTAAGGTGGAAAAATACGCATACGGTCCCTCTTGGCTGATGGGCACGTCCTTGGGCTCATTCCCCTTGTTGTCGGGGATCTTAGCATACCGCAGATTGATTGCCACAAGCTCGGGGGTGATGGCACTTCTGCCGCCCGCCTGACCGACGCAAAGGATGGCATCGGGAGAAATTTCGGCGGCTTTTGCAAGCACCACCTCCGCTGCCTCTCCAAACACCACGGAGATGCGCAATTTGGTGAGCGTGTAGCCGTTTATTTCATTTGGCAAGCGAGAGACGACCTCCCACGAGGGGTTGATCTCCTCGCCATCAAAGGGCTCAAAGCCGGTGATCAAAAGCGAACGGGTTTTCTTCATAACAACTCTCATTTCCGAATGGGCAGCAGCATTCTTGTTTGTTCCTTGTAGTCGGCAAAGCCTTCCTTGTACGACTGTCTGGCATCTGCCATGGGGATGCTGACAGCAAAAAACAGAACCGTGTTGGCAACGGCACCTGCCGCAAAGAACCACGCACTCGGATCGGCGCAAATGACCGACAAAGCCACGCCCCACCACATCAAAATTTCGCCGAGATAGTTGGGGTGGCGAGAGTATTGCCAAAGCCCGTGGCGGTTGAACGCGCCGTCACGGTTTTTGCGATATTTATGCATCTGTATATCGGCAACGCCCTGCATGACTGCCGCGCCGAGAGAGACACAGAGGAACAATACACTGCCGGCGGTTGCCGCAAGTCCCTCGCGGATGGCATACACCGCAGGCAAAATACAACCGTATACCACAAGCGTGGGTACCAAGTGGATGCCGACAAAATTGACAACGGGATAAAAAAACCATGTTTTTTGCTTGAGCATGGTATAGCGCCAATCCTGATGGTTGAGATCTGCAAAGGTGTACGCCCAGTTTGCGGTGAGGCGGATCGCCCAAAAGAAGACCACAAAAAGGAGAAGTACGCCAAAGGCGGTCAGGTCCTTGCCAACGGCAAACGCCACCAAAATAACGGGGGGCTGCACGCTCCAATAAGGATCGTAGACAGATGCGTTTTGAAAGAGGATGCTGAACAAAAAGGTTACCGCAGTTGCCACCACGTCTGCCGCCAAAAGTGCAAGCCACCAATCCAGCGCCAAAGCGCGATAAAAAGCAACCCCCACAACAGTTGCGAATATGTAGACCAGTGCAACGGCAACAAAGCTTGCCACGCGATTTTGTTTGAGCTTTCTCATAATGTCTTTTTGTACCTTTCCATAATTTTTTCCAAAATTTCCGTATCCGCAGGACAGAATTCGTAATTGGGGATCTCTTGCGGTGTGATCCATTTGATGTCGTTGTGCTCCAGCCTTTGCGGCTCGCCCTCGGCAATGGCAGCATGGAAGAGCGTCAGGTGTACCGTCAGGTCGGGATATTCGTGCGTGACGTCCATAAACGCCTCGCCAACCAAAAGGCGGATAGCAAGCTCCTCGTGGCACTCGCGCACAAGGGCTTCTTCCTTCGTCTCCCCTGCCTCAACCTTTCCGCCAACAAACTCCCAAAGCAGTCCCCTCGCTTTGTGCGCGGGGCGTTGACAGATCATAAATTTTTCTCCCTGCCAGATCAGGGCAGCTACCACTTCGGTCATACGGGTCATCTCCTGTTTCTTTTTCCCCTTTATTATAGCAAAATAAGCGGGCGTTGTCAAGATTTTGCGCATACTTCCGCGACCGCGCGAATAGACTGTTTTACAAAACTTTTAGGGGGTAATGATGAAACGTTCGATTGGACTTTGGCAGCTCTGGGGCTTTGCCGTGACCTCTCTTTTGGGTACGGTGCTGCATTTTCTTTACGATTGGCTCGGTGGTGCTGTATGGATCGCGCCGCTCTCGGGTGTAAATGAATCAACGTGGGAGCACATGAAACTGCTCTTTTGGCCCATGTTCCTCTACGCCATTGCGCAAAGCTTTTTCTTTAAAGAGCGAGAGGATTTTTGGTGCGTAAAGCTGCGCGGAACGCTCCTCGGGCTTGCGCTGATCCCGATCCTCTTTTACACCTACAACGGCGTGATCGGGCACTCGCCCGACTGGATCAATATTGCGATCTTTTTCATCTCGGCGGCAATTGCGTATCTGTATGAAACAAAACTATTCAAGGACGAAACCCTGACCTGCAAGAGACCAAAATTGGCGATCGGCATTCTTTGTACCTTCGCCCTTCTCTTTGTGATCTTCACCTTTGCCACCCCCGAGATCGCGATCTTTAAAGACCCCTTGACGGGAAGCTATGGAATATAAAAATACCCCGGCAGAATGCAAAATTCTGCCGCGGTATTTTTATCTTTTCTTATAGATTACAAGCTCGGGGTTCTCTCCGTTTTCCCCATAGGTGCAAACAAGGAGAAAATCCATATTGGCGGTGATTCCAAAGCATCGACCGCCCCCAAATTCGCATTCCAATTGATTGCCAAGGTAGGTGGCGTTATCGTCGAGAAGCTTCACCTTTTCGCCGTTTGGGAGCATGTATTCAAGATTGATGTAGCCGCCCACAAGAAAGCTCAACGTTTTGACCTCGGGCATCCCTTCAATATGCAGATCGTTAAACTCCTTGATGAGCTGCTGCTTAAATTCCGCCATCTTTTCGTCTCCGCCCAACTCGGCATACTTCTTCCAGTAATTGAGCTTTGGCAAGGCCTCCTCAAAATAGGCTCTTGCCACATCTGCCGGCCAATTTTCATTTGCCATGTGGTTGACCAAAAAGTCGGTCAGCTCCTCAAGACTCGTATAGCAAAAGTGACCGTTTGCATAGCACCATTTGCAATATTCTTCGTTAAAAAATCCATCGGTCTCTTTGCTGATGTTGCTATCCTCAAGGGGCATACCGCAGCATTGGCAGATCAAATTTTGCGGAGAGCCGAGAAGCGTATTGATAGACACGTTGAAAAACTTTGAGAGCAGCTTGAGTGTTTCGGTGTTTGGCACAGTCTCTCCGTTCTCCCAACGGGAGACAGCCTGACGTGTAACGAACACCTTTTCGGCAAGCTCCTCTTGTGAGAGCCCTTGCTTGGTGCGCAGCTCTAAAATAATATCCTTTGTTTCCATAAAATCACCGCCTTCTGTGTTGATGCTTTTATTATACCATCCCTTGCCCTGCTTGACAAGCAACTCGCTGTTGCTCTTTTCAGTTTTTGAAATGCTCCCGCAAAAATGCGATTCTTTCCTTTACGATCGCTTTGGTGGTGGGGGCGTTTGCCACGATGTCAAAGCCGTGCATCGTACCCTTTGTTTCCTTTAAAAGGACCGAAACGCCTGCGTTTTGCAGGGCGTGCGCGTATGCAATGCCCTCGTCGTGCAAGCAGTCAAATTCTGCGGTCTCGAGATACGCAGTGGGCAGTCCCTCAAAGGATGCCGCCTCCATGGGCGATGCATACGCCATATCGGGGGCGTTCGGGTCAGGCGTGTAGCCCTGCCACATTTTGACCGACAGTCTTGCATTCCACATAGGCGTGTGGGTATAATTGCGGCAGGAATCGTAGCACATTCTGCGGTCGGTCACAGGATAGATCAAGAGTTGGAAAAGCGGCAGATCCGTTCCTCTGTCACGCGCCATCTGACACACCGCCGCCGCAAGAGCACCACCTGCGCTATCTCCGCCAACGGCAATCTTTTCTTTTTGAATGCGCAACCGCTCGGCGTTTTCAAAGGTCCAACGCAAAGCCGCGTAGCAATCCTCGGCGGGCGTCGGGTGTGGGTGCTTGGGGGCGAGGCGGTACTGCACAAAAATGATGCGGCACTCCGCCTCAAGCGCATACTGCTTGACAAGCTTGTAGTGATACCACGCGCCCTCAAAAAAGAAACCGCCGCCGTGATAGTAAACGAGAGCAGGGGCACTCTCTTTCGGTCCGTAAGGATCGATCACAAACACCGAAATATCCGCACCGTCATAGCTTTTGACCGTTTCGCGAGTGACGGAAACCTCATCGTCGCGATTTTTGCGCACCCACCTCGGCGGTTGCATTTTGGAGCCCATCCAGCCTGCCATTTTGGCACTTTGGATCGGCGGTGCAAACAAAGAGAACGGGAAAAACTCTTGATTGATCTTGTATTTTGCCATTGTAATCTTCCTCTTTTCGTCCGTGTAGGATCATTCTGCCTATATTGTATCACAAATCGGGGCGTCTTGCAAGACCTTGGCACAAACCCGTCTCCTCGGAAATTTTATTTTTGTTGCACGCAAATGCCGCCACGCTCTTGCAAAACGCGCACACGTGTGATATAATCAAAGGAGAAAGACAAATTGGAGGCAGCATAATGAAGCATACCGTTACCGTTTTGCCCTACAATTTCATATTTACGGTACAGCACGGCAAAAACCTTTTGGAGGCGCTGGCGGAGAACGGATTTTTCATTCCTGCCGCCTGCGGCGGATATCGCCATTGCGGCAAATGCGCCGTCAAGTGCCGCGCGGCGGATGCTTGCGACTACCAAACGGTGCTCTCCTGCCACACGCCTGTGACAACGAACTTGACCGTCCTTTTAGACGTTCAAAGCGAGCAAGGGCTTTGGCAGGTCTCTCCCCTCTCGGAAAATACGGGCGAGGATGTGGGAATGCTCCTTGATATTGGTACCACCACGCTGGCGGCTTGCTTGGTTGATAAGCAGTCGGGTAAGACCTTGGCAAAGGCATCGGCGCTCAATCCACAAGGCGCGTTTGGCGCAGACGTCATCAGCCGCATCAGCGCTTTTGGCGAAGGGCGTGGCGAGGATATGCGCGCCGCCGTTGTGAATGCCACCAATCGCATCATTGCCGATTTTGAGCGCACGGGTGCGCAAATTGGTGACCTGATGGTTGTGGGCAACCCCACCATGCTGCATCTGTTCATCGGTGTCGATCCCTCGGGTATCGGCTCCTATCCCTTTACCCCTGCCTTTACCGACACGCGCGATTTTACGGGCGCGGAGATCGGCGTAAATGCCGCTCGCGTGCGCTTGCTCCCCTCGATCAGTGCCTACCTTGGCAGTGACGTAGTTGCAGGAGTTCTTGCGTGCGAAATGGACAGGACAAATGCGACACAGCTTTTTGTGGATCTTGGCACAAACGGCGAGATCGTGCTCTCGCACAACGGCAAGCTCTTTGCGGCATCCACCGCGGCAGGCCCTGCCCTTGAGGGGGCGAACCTCTCTTGCGGAATGGGTGGCGTTGCAGGTGCTGTTGACCGCGTGTGGCGCGAGGATGGACAGTTGCGCTTTACTACCGTGCAGAGCGCTCTCGCGCGCGGCATTTGCGGCAGCGGATTGATCGATCTGATCGCCCTATTGCTTGATGAGGGCATTCTCGACGAGACGGGTGCTTTTGCAGAAGAGTGTACCTCTCCCCTCTTCCACCATTTAGAGGACGATTGCTTTTACGTCACACCCGAGGTTTATCTCTCGCAGGATGACGTGCGACAGTTCCAGCTGGCAAAGGCAGCCATTGCGGCGGGCATAGAGGCACTCACGGCGCATTGCGGCGTAAAGATGAGTGAAATCACGCGCGTGTTCTTGGCGGGCGGCTTGGGCTATTATATGAGCCCTGCGAGCGCTACGCGCACGGGACTGCTCTCCCCTGCGCTCCTCTCGCGCACGCAAATCGTTGGCAATACCGCTCTTGCAGGCGCGCGGCTCTGCCTGTTGGATGAAGCAAATCAAACCGCTCTCGATGCCATCGCAAGGCGCACCGATACAGTAGAGCTTTCCTTCTCTCCTGTTTTCTCAGAGGCATATATCGAGAATATGGGGTTTGAGACATAAAAGAACACCCACCGAGGCGGTGGGTGTTCTTTTTTGTTTGCAAAGTTTTTATGCTACGGTAATCACTTCATCTACATTGGCAACCTCAAGTTTGGAAACCTGAATGGTGAAGTATCTCATTACGACATCCTCTGTGCCAACCGTGGGGATCTCTGTTTCTATCACAACGTATACGGTGTTGTCGGAAATATAGAGATTATCCACCTTCAATTTAACAGAGCTTGATCCACTAAAGGTTCTTGTAAGAATCAAAGCGCTTTCTTCAAAAAATGCTTCATCATACAACCCTTTCCATTTTTCAATGCTTTCTTTTTGATAATCGTACATCGCGTAGAGATTATCCAAGTAAGCATCGTATTCCGCTTTGGTTTTGATGATTACATCTTCCCTTTCGTTTAGCCAATGCGTGCCAACGGTAACCACATGCTCTAACGGAACTGCATGATCGGTATAATAATCGATTTTGGGGATAAAGTGTTCGGCAATATCTCTTATCATATTAACCGTAAGAGAAGTAATAACGGATTCACGATCTCTGATTTTTTCGAGCTTTTGATGGACTTCCTCGGTGAAATCATCTCTATTAAAAGAAATAATGATCATTTTTGTCTTATCATAAGCCGACACTCTTGCATTTGGAAATACATTTTCTATATCAATTCTTTGGGCAATTGCTTCGGCGGTCGAGTTCCCTTGCACGGAATAGATACAGGAAACGCTTGTTATGGGATGGTAGTAGTAAGTCCTATGCGGATATTTTTCACTCAAAGCATCTGTTTTGCTTTTTAGCTCGTTTTCATAATCGATTACAATTTGGGCGAGACCTGTTGGGGTTAACAGATCGTCGATATTTTCGTAGCGCACATCAATGGGATCGAAAGTCTCGCCGTCCATTATGTTTGCCTTTGT
>JAZNYU010000232.1:0-9617 GCA_045594605.1 Eubacteriales bacterium | reverse complement strand
CAAACCGTACAACATAAGATTTGGAAGAACGATATAGCCAAAAAAGACTTTGTTGCGAATGGAAAACAGAAAAAGCAATTCAATCCAAAACGGTAACAAGGTGCGAAAAAGAAGGCGTTTGGAAATGGTGATATGATACGTTTCTCCCTGCTGTAAAAACTCCGTATAGGCAATATGCTCGCCTTTTTCTGCCCTCAGCTTTTTTGTATACCAAGCCATAGTGCTCCTCCTTTCCAAGTGTGCTACAAAAGATTCTTATGCTTTATTATGTCATAAAGCATAAGTTTTCAAATTTAAGGGGTCTACTCTTATAGACGGATTTTGGAGTGCTCACATCACGCAAATTGGAATATTTATAAAATATTTTCGTCGTGTCCGCACGTGCCACCAAATTTCTTGAAAACAGTACGCTATATAATAGGTCGATATTATTCTACTACAATTGGCGGTTGACTTCAATAACCGCGTGGTTGATGGAAAACAAACAGAAATTTATTCATCAAAAAAGTCGTCCACCTTGCAGCCGATAGTATCGGCAAGAATGGGCAATAACGTAATGTCGGGATAACACTCCTCGCGTTCCCATTTGGAAATCGCTTGGGCGCTGACGTCCAAAAGCTCGGCGACCTGCGCTTGCGTCAGCCTCTCTTTGGTGCGAAACTCTTTGATTTTTTTTGAAACGATAACTTTTCTCATACGTAATATCCTCATAAAACTCGTATACCTGTTCTTTATTATAGCATCCCCGTTTTTCTCTTCGATAGCCCTGCAAATTTGTTTGATTGCAGATGATTTACCACTATCAGGTGATCCACCTAACTTATAACAAAAAAAGCAACAAAACGTGACAACGTTTTTGCTGCTTTTTTCATTTTTTGTTTATTTGCATAAATTGGCGCGGCGTTTTTTGTCGCTTTTGCTTACTTCACACTCCTGCAAAGTGCAATCAATTCCTCAAGAGTTGCACTTTGTGTAATGACCTGATAAATGTATTCGCCATCGCTCCAAATGATCGAAATTCCCGAAAAAGTCGTGTGTTGAATGAGGGTTCCCTCTTTGCCGCCAATATCGATCGTATCAAGCGTAATGCCGTCATTATCGATATACATATCGCTCTCCGAGAGGATCATTTGGGTAAACGTGTATGCAAGCTCCTCATCTTTGTAGTAATCAATACACACGTACACCTTGTTTTGCACAATAACGTCTTCAATGATGTTATCGGCAAGATCGGTCGGCTTTCTGACCTCTTTGATGGTCGTGGGCGGAGTGATGACGGGCACCTCTGTGGGTGGTATTTCGGTATTACCCGTTGTTGTGTTCTGCACTTCGCCGTTTGCGTTGACAGTATCTTTATTGACATTCTCATAGTGTAGAGTGATGTAGCTTTCATGCCATTCAATAATCACTTCAAACACCGCTTTGCGCATGGGCGAGACTGCCATAATGGTGGTAAAACCCATGGACATGATGATCATAAGAACCATAGCCGCCCAGAGCAAGCCCTTTTTGAGCACGCGCGTTGTGGGACCGTTTTTGTGCTTTTGCACGATGCGCGCCTTTTTGCGGTGAAAGCCCTTATCAAGCATTACACTTGAGGCATCTAACCGGTTGAGCAGCTCCACATCATCGTTGCCGCAATCCTTGCCTGCCAAGGCAAGCATCATATCAAGTTTATCAAGCATTCCTGCATCCATACAACGTATCTCCTCCCAATTCTAAAATTTTTGCACGCGCACGCGAATATCTCTTGCGCACAAGCTCCACCGAAATATTCATCATATACGCAATCTCCTCGTTTGTGAACTGCATACTTTTAAGCACGATGACGTCTCGGTACTTGGAATCCAGCTGATCGACCAATTGCTTGATGTACCGGTAATTATACTCGCTCAAAACGATCTTTTCAACGTCCTCTCTTGTGTCGGGAAGCTCCATGGTCTGGGCTTCGTCATCCTCATCGTAAACGGTGGTGGAAACCTCCGCTTTGTTTTTTCGTTTGTTCTCATTGTACTTGTTGATGGCGACGTTTCGGCAAGCGATTACAATCAACTTTTTTAAATAGTTTTGATGCTGCGCTTGCTTGAAGCGTTCTATCTTGTCAATGATCTTCACAACTGTTTCCTGAACGCAATCCTCGGCATCGTGATGATTTTTTAAAATATCGTATGCGATCAAATACATTTTTTCGGAGTAGAGGTGATAGATATCCTCTACAAATGCTCTGTCGCTGCTGTTTTCAATGCTCATGATAATAGCGAGCATACAAAACCACCGCCCTTTCCCTTTCATTATACTGTTTTGCGCAAAAAATGTCAACATTTATGCCCAAAGTGAGTTCTCAACCAATGGTTGAAACGCGAAAAGCCGAGAGAATCTTGCATAAGACTCTCTCGGTTTTTTTACATCTTATAGATTCTCACGGCATTCTCCGAAAGAATCATTTTGCGTTCTTCGTCGGTCAAGTTGAGTTGCATAAAGGTTTCAAGCTCGTCTTCGGGAGACCACATCGGGAAATCGCTACCGAACATCACGCGCTCCGCACCGTAGCGGTGGATGAGCCGCTCGCCAAGGGCGAGATCGTTCCCTGCAAATGGGAATGTTGAGGAGCAATCAACGTATAGGTTTGGAATGTCACAAAGCTCACGCGAGGCATCATCCCACACCGACCATCCGCCAAAGTGTGCGCCAATGACCGTTAGGTTTGGAAACGCTTTGAGCACAGGCAAAAGGCGGTTGGGATTGGAATAATCGTAACGATGATCTCCCGTATGCATTAGGACAGAAAGTCCTTCGCTCTCGCACAGCTCATACACGCGCATCATGCGGGCGTCGTCAATGGCAAAGCCTTGAATATCGGGGTGGATCTTGATTCCGTGAAGCCCCAATGCTTTGATCTCTGCAATAACCGCATCCTGATCTTCACAGTCGGGATGCGCGGCGCCAAGCCCCGTAAAACGGTTGGGTGCTTTTGCCACCTCGGCGGCAATAAAGTGATTGATGCTGGAGACCTGCTTGGGCGTAGTCGCCACAGATTGCACCACAAAGCGGTCGATGCCAATGCGGTCGCCGATCTCCAAAAGCTCGGCGGCAACACCGCGGCAAGCGGCGTGGGTGGAATAAAACGCATCCGTCCCCGCAACTGCTCTATCAACAATCTTTTCGGGATAGATATGACAATGCGCGTCAATAACCTGAAATTTGTTCTCTATCATTTTGTATCATCCTTTTTTCAGTCCCAGCTTTTTGACGGCATCCTCGCGCATTTTGTACTTGAGGATCTTGCCCGCGGCATTCATTGGGAACTTGTCAACAAAATCAACGTATCTGGGCACCTTGTGGCGCGCCATGCTGGCTCCAACAAAGTCCTTCATCTCCTGCTCGGTCATGCTCTCGCCATCCTTGAGGATGACGCAAGCCATGATCTCTTCGCCGTACTTTTCGTCGGGAACGCCAATGACCTGCACGTCGCTGACCTTGGGACAGGTGTAGATAAATTCTTCGATCTCTTTGGGATAAATGTTTTCGCCGCCGCGAATGATCATATCCTTGAGGCGCCCCGTAATGCGGTAGTTGCCGTCATCGTCACGGCAAGCAAGGTCGCCCGTGTGGAGCCAACCGTCGGCATCGATCGCAGATGCGGTCGCCTGCGGCATTTTGTAGTACCCCTTCATAATGTTGTATCCGCGCGCAACAAACTCACCGTTAACACCATTGGGACAATCCTCGCCCGTTTCGGGGTCGATGATCTTGCACTCAACGTTTGCAAAGGCACTGCCTACGGTTTCGGTGCGAACCTCCAAGGAGTCATAATATGAGCTCATCGTGCACCCGGGGGATGCCTCTGTTTGACCGTAAACCGAGACAATCTCCTTCATATTCATGACCTCGGTCGCCTTTTTCATCAGGTCTGCAGGACAGTTGGAGCCTGCCATAATACCGATGCGCATATAGGAAAAATCGGTTGCGGCAAAGTCGGGATGCTCCATCATCGCAATAAACATGGTGGGCACACCGTTAAAGGCGGTGATGTGCTCGTTATGCACGCAAGCCAACGCAGGCTTGGGTGAAAAGTACGGCAGCGGCATCATGGTAGCGCCGTGCGTCATCGATGCGGTCATCGAAAGCACCATACCAAAGCAATGGAACATGGGCACCTGGATCATCATGCGGTCTGCGGTGGAAAGATCCATGTGGTCGCCAATATACTTGCCGTTGTTGACTACGTTGTAGTGTGTCAGCATAACGCCCTTGGGGAATCCCGTAGTGCCCGAGGTGTATTGCATATTGCAGACATCATCCTTGTTGACGGCCGCTGCCATGCGGTAAACCTCGCTGACGGGCACCTGTGCGGCGCGCTCAACGGCTTCGTTCCAATCCATGCACCCCTTTTGTTTGAAGCCAACGGTAATAACGTTGCGCAAGAACGGCAGGCGCTTGCTATGCAGAGCCGCGCCCGGCTTGAGAGTTGCCAACTCGGGGCAAAGCTCGGCAATGATCTTGCCGTAGTGCGTATCCTTTGAGCCCTCTGTCAAAATCAAAGTATGGGTATCAGACTGCTTGAGCAGATATTCTGCCTCGTGAATTTTATAAGCTGTATTGACGGTAACAAGCACTGCACCAAGCTTAACGGTCGCCCAAAAGGCAATGTACCATTGCGGAACGTTGGATGCCCAAACGGCGACGTGCGAACCTGCCTTGACGCCAAGCGCGATCAAAGAACGCGCAAATTCGTCTACGTCATCGCGAAATTCGCTATACGTGCGCGTATAATCAAGCGTGGTGTATTTGAATGCGTATTGGTCGGGAAACTCCTCGACCATGCGGTCAAGCACCTGCGAGAAGGTTGCATCAATCAAGAGATCCTTCTTCCAAACATACTTACCCGTATGCGCGCGGTTGTAATACAAGGTCTTTTCATTGCGCGAGGGATCGCTGAACTGACTCATAAAGCCGACAAACTGCGAGAAGATGATCTCCATATCGTCAAGCTCCTCGCACCATGCGGGATCCCAGACAAGAGAGAGGAAACCGTCATAGTTGACAGAGCGCAAAGCAAGCATCATATCCTTGATGGGCAACTCTCCCTCACCAAGCAGACAGTATTCAATGCTATCCCCTACTCTTTTTGCATCGTTGATATGCACGTGGCGAACGTATGCGCCAAGGTTTTTGATGATCTGCTCGGGGCTCTCTCCTCCCTCAAAATATGCGGCGGAAAAATTCCAAAGAGATGCAAAGTAGTCGCTTGCAAAGCTATCCAGCACCTCGCGCAGCTTTTCGGTCTTTGCAAAAAGCCCTGCGGTCTCCATCAAAAGCGTAATACCGCGGTTCTCTGCCTCAGGCAGGAGCTCTGCGATCACCGCCACTGTGTTGGCAAGCGCACCTTCCTCGTCCTCTGCGGCATTGGCGCGAATACGGATATTCGGGATGTGCAAATTGGATGCGATCTCCATGCACTTGCGAATTTCGGCAATGCAGGCATCCTTTTCGTTCTTGTCAGACGGATTGCAGATGGCATCGATGCACGGAATGCGCAGTTTTTTTTCATAGAGACGGCGAATGGTGGATGCGGCGGCATAATTGTAGAACGCGCCGTCCTTATCGGCAAACAGGCTGTTTTTTATGTTGTGGAGCTCAATTCCCTCAAAGCCCATTGCCGTGGCGATATCGCAAAAATCTTCAAAGGTATGGCCGTGCCAGCCCTTTGTTGAAAAGGAAAATTTCATTGCGCGGCCTCCTCGTAAACGATCTTGTTAACGGCGTTTATATAGGCACGAATGCCTGCGCCGATGATGTCGGTGGAGATACCGTTGCCCGAATAGAGCTTTCCGTCAGAGCGGAGCTTGACGAGTGCCGAGCCCATCGCTTCTGTACCCTCGGTAACGGCTTGGATCTGGAAATCGTCCAACTCATAGCGGTAGCCAATGATCTGCTCGATGGCAGAGAATGCGGCATCGATCGGACCGTCTCCAATGCAAATGCCCGTCAGATCCTTTCCGTCCTTGCGGAGCGTGATCTGTGCGCTTGTGGAAATGATATTGCCGCTGTTGACAACATAATTGACAAGCTCATAGGTAGGCGGAACCTGCAAAGCTACGCTTGCAACAATGGCTTCCAGCTCCTTCGCTCCCACCTTCTTTTTGGCGGCTACGCGCAAAAATTCTTGATAAACAAGGGATTTATCCTCTTCGGAAAGATCGTACCCCAGCTTTGCAACGGCTGCAGCAACGGTGTCCTTATCGTCGTTTGCATCCAGATGGATGGGTTCGTCGTCGGAAGTAACAGAGGTGATGCTTCCCTTTGCGCTCTTGACGTTATCCAGCACCCAGCCGATCTGTTTAACTGTGCGATGGAGCTCGGTGTAGCGGATATCGGAATAAAAACCGTATCGGTTGCCGCAGTTTTTGACCATGGCAGAAAAGCTCTCAAGCGAAACACCTGCCTCGCCTACGGCAGTCTTAACCCCCGATGCGCCTGCACGGATCGCCATAATGGCATTCGCACAAGCCATACTGTTTTGATTGGAGCAACGAACGTTGACGGGAACGTTGATATTCTCGACAATATTCTTTACAAAGTCTGCAAAATCGTCGGGGAGCATTTCTCCCGCATCGTCGCAAAGGGTGATCTCACAAGCACCGGCAGCGATGGCGGTGTTGATAACGGCATTAAGGAATGCGGGCTCTGCACGGGAAGCATCCAGAGCGCAGAACTCAACCGAGGGACATTGCTCCTTTGCAAAGGCAACGATCTTCTCTACCCACGCGATCATCTTGTCGGGCTTTTTGTGGCAAACGTACTCCATGCTAACGGGCGAGGTGGGCAATTCAATGCGAATGCGCGGATAGAGAGCGGTAGAAAGTGCCGCTTTTGCATTTTCCACGCTCTCAACCGTCATACCTGCTGCCACCGAAATGGTGCTCTTTTTAACAAAGGTCGAGATCGTTTTGATCAGGAGCGTATCAATACGCACGTTTTGAATTTCGGGCAGCTCGATAATATCCCCATCCAGCTTTTCAAGCTGACGGGCGATATCTATCTTTTCTTTAAAGCTAAAGGCATTGTCTGCCCTGCAAAGCGTAGCGTCTGCAATTTTAATTCTTTTCATGGTTCCAAATCTCCTCATCCATTATTTCCGCCCCGATAAATCAAAAGTCCCCGAGACGGATGCATAATCCACCTCGGGGACGAATGTTCTCATTCGCGGTACCACCCCGGTTACCGAACAAGTCGGTCACCTCAAAGGCTCAAGCAAGCCCTATGCTATGATAACGGTGCATGCCGTGGCCGCTTACTAAAGGGTTCTGCGGCCCTGCTCCGGAACGAGACTTTCTACTCTTTCGGTAACGGCTCACACCAAACGCCGCCTCTCTGAAACCGATGTGGGAGAAGAAATAATTCCTTCAACGCATTTCAAAAAAATATGCTTTATTATACCATTTACAATGGGTATTTGTCAAGGCTTTTTTTGAATTTTTTCTGATTATTTTTCAACGGGATAGGTCCAGCCGTAAGTGTCCTCAAGCTTGCCCCATTGAATACCTGTCAAGGTATCGTACAGATGTTGGGTAACGGCACCGATCTTGCCACCGTTAACGGGATACTGCACGCCCTTGTAGCAAAGCTCGCCAATGGGAGAGACAACTGCTGCAGTTCCGCAGCCCCATGCTTCCTCAAGCGTGCCATTTTCAAGCGCTTCGGAAAGCTCATCAATAGAAAGCAGGCGCTCGCTGACGTTGTAGCCTTCTTTTTTGAGGACCTCGATGCAGGATTTGCGCGTAATGCCGGGCAGAATCGAACCGGTCAGAGCGGGAGTGACGATCTCGCCGTTGATCTTGAACATAACGTTCATAGCGCCAACCTCTTCAATGTACTTGCGCTCAACACCGTCAAGCCACAAAACCTGGGAGTAGCCCTTTTGTGCGGCTCTCTCGCCGGCTCTGTTACTTGCGGCATAGTTGCCGCCGCATTTTGCATAACCCGTACCGCCTCTGACGGCACGAACGTCCTCGTCCTCGATCATGATGCGGACGGGATTGATGCCTTCCTTGTAGTAGCTTCCTACGGGAGAAGCAATGATAACAAAGGTTGCGTTGTGAACTGCGTGAACCCCCAAGGTCTCGTCGTTACCAAACAGGAACGGGCGCAGATAAAGCGAGGTTCCGGGAGCGGAGGGTGTCCAGTCCTGCTCCATGTCCACAAAGGTCAAAAGTGCTTGAAGCATATCTTCCTCGGGCATTTGCGGCAGGCACAAGCGCTCGGCGGAGTTGTTCATGCGGCGGATGTTTTCCAAGGGGCGGAAGAGCTGAACCTTGCCGTCGGCGCGGCGGTAAGCCTTGAGTCCTTCAAAGATCTCGGAGCCGTAGTGCAGAACGGTGGATGCGGGATGGAGAGAAAGGTTTGCAAAGGGCACGATGCGCGCATTGTGCCAACCCATCTCGTGGGAATAGTCTGCCATAAACATATGGTCGGTAAAGATCTTACCAAAGCCAAGCGTAGAAGGATCCGGCTTTGCCTTGGGAGCATCACATTTTGTAATGGAAATATTGAGCATAGTACTTCCCCTTTCTGCAATTTTTATCAGTTTTCGGCACCGATACGCATAGCGCCAAGATTGATCTCCAGCATGTCGGCACGCTTTGCGGAGATGACTTTTTTGAGCGCGGCGGTGATGTTTTCTTCGTTATAGTCGCCAATTTCCTTGAGGACCTTGCCAACAATGATCATGTTTGCCAGTGTGGGAGTTCCATTGTCGCTTGCCAGCTGCGTTGCAGGAATGTAGAACACCTGAACGTCGTCGCGTGTGACCTTGCGCTCAATGAGCGTGGAGTCCGCAAAGATCATACCGCCGGGTACAACGATCGACTCGAACTTATCGAGAGAAGGCAGATTCATAGCGATCAAGATATCGGGGTTGGAAACGATGGGAGAGCCCACGGGCTCGTCGCTGACGATAACACTGCAGCTTGCAGTGCCGCCGCGCATTTCAGGACCATAGGAAGGAAGCCAGCTGACCTGTTTATCTTCCATCAAGCCCTTGTATGCGATAAATTTACCGGCAAACAGAATGCCCTGTCCGCCAAAGCCGGAAAACAGCATTTGCTTTGTACTCATTTTGCCGATTCCTCCTTTGCTGCACTTCTATCCTTATAAACACCAAGAGGATAATATGGGATCATCTTCTCGTCGATCCATTGGAGCGCCTTCCCAGGTGTCATACCCCAGTTGGTGGGACAGGTGGAAAGGACCTCTACAAGAGAAAAGCCCTTGCCTTCAATTTGATTTTGGAATGCCTTTTTGATCGCCTTTTTGGCGTTGTTTACGTTCTTTACGTTGTTGACCGTTACGCGTGCAAGATACTCGGGACCATCCAGCTCGGAAAGCATTTCGCACACACGGATCGGGAAACCGCAGTGATTGGTGTCACGGCCGTAAGGAGAGGTCTGCGTTACCTGTCCGGACAGCGAGGTGGGTGCCATCTGACCGCCGGTCATGCCGTAGATTGCATTGTTTACGAAAATAACGGTGATGTTCTCGCGGCGAGCTGCGGCGTGAACGGTCTCTGCAGTGCCGATGGCGGCAAGGTCGCCGTCACCCAAGTCGGAGGCCAAGCG
>JAZNYU010000231.1:0-1804 GCA_045594605.1 Eubacteriales bacterium | reverse complement strand
CTCATGGCTGATATCGGTGTCTTTCAATGACATACCACAGCACTCGCAAACAAGTTCAAACGGTGAACCCAAAAGCGTATTGATTGATACATTAAACAACTTTGACAACAGCTTGAGGGTTTCGGTGTTCGGTATCGTTTCGCCGTTCTCCCAACGAGAAACCGCCTGCCTGGTTACAAACACCTTTTCTGCAAGTGCCTCCTGCGAAAGCCCGTTTTTGGTTCGAAGCTCCAAAATAATATCCTTTGTTTCCATAAAATCACCACCTCATTTTTTGTGATTCTATTATACCACAAGTTCCCTGCATTGACAAGCAACTGTCTGTTGCTGCGTTGTTCGCTGAAACAGTGCTATCGTCGCAAATATTGTCCTTATCTTTATTATACCAAAAGCACTTCCCTTTTTCAACTACTGTTTTGCAAATACTTTATTAAAAAAACGAACGTAGGGAGGCAACGAAACCCGTTGCCTCCCCTTTGGGATAAAACGAAATCAAATTCGTTTATTTTTTGAATATGCCGCTGAAAAGTGAAGTCAAAAGACCTTTCTTACGCTCCAAGATGATGGCGGCTGCCGCAAGTGCTACATTGCAGGTCAAAGACGTGCCTGCAACAACAGCGATTACGGTTTGTGCGATCTGGTTCTTCTGATCCGCTTCGGTCAGCTCGACCTCCATCTCCTCAACATTATTTTTGTTGTTTTCGTTTGCCTTTTGCAAAGCCTCAAGCGCCGCCTGCAATTGTGCGATTGCCAGCTCATGCTCAGCAATCGTTGCCTCAGCTCCATTTACCTTTTCCGCAAGCGCCTTGATGGCGGTATCGAGCGTGGTCTGTGCTGCGATCAGCTTGTCGTCAAGAGCCTTGTCTGCTGCTGCGTATGCCGACTCAACGCCCTCAATTGCCTGATTGAGCTCTGTAATGCTTTGGTTCACGGTTTCGGCATCAGCCTTGGTGTCGATTGCATTTTGGAGATTGGTTTGTGCATTTGCAAGATTTTGATCAAGGGTTGCAAGAGCCTTGTTGATCGCCTCGTTCGCCTTTTCGATCAGGTCAAGTCTGCCCTCTCCCTCTGCATTTGTGAGAGTATTGAGCAGGTCGTTGACATCAGCGATAGAGTTTGCAATGCTTTCAAACTCGCCGCCCTCGGAGAGCAATTGGTCGAGATTTTCGATCGCCTCTTCCATTTCTGCGTTCACGGCTGCGTAGCCGCGGATGGTAACGTAGCTTGCAATATCATCGTTTTCATCCAGGAAGGTGTAGCCGTCGAAGTAAGCGTTCATCATATAGTCATACTCTTCATTAAAGTAGATCCCCTCGCAATCGATCGCTTTAAATGCGCGAACACTGACGTCAATCAGATCTCCGCTGTGATAAAGATAGAGATCACCGGAAATACCATAACGTGCTGCCTCAATGGAAAGGGAGCTATCATAAACGGTGACATACGATTCATACTCACCGTAAATACCCGTATCTCTGGAAAGGATGGAAATCTCGGAATCCATAAACTCAAGTTCGGCATAATCAAGCTCAAATGCGGTTTCGGTTGCCACAACATTCAATTTGACCCCATAAACATCAACGGATGCGTCATACAAATAATTGCGCTTTGCATTGATGTTAATTTCACTTGCTTTGCCGGATGTGCCGGGAGTGGAATTCAAGGACAAAATCATGCCCAGTTGAGATGCAAACATAACTTGCGTACTATCCAAATAAAGACCTGCGTCCTCGGCGCTAATATTGAGAACAGCTCCCACAAAGAGGACTTCGGGATAACCATAAATGCGGATGCCGTCATCGCC
>JAZNYU010000230.1:0-4552 GCA_045594605.1 Eubacteriales bacterium | reverse complement strand
ACGTTGTAGCCGTTGTTTCCATTATGCTTACGGGACTCGTTGTTTTCCTGCTCACCGTCAAAGAGAAGAGATGGGCTGCGGAAATGGAAGAGGACTCTCGCCGTCTCGGACTTGAGGACGCTCCCGAAGAAGAGGAGACGGGCGCGCAAAAGCGCAAGCTCTCCAAGGGTGAGATGAAATCCCTGCTTCTCATTCTGGCATCGGTTGCACTTTGGTACGTTGGTTATAACTCCATCACCAGTAAATATTCGGTATATGCTACCAATATTCTCGGCTTTGATTTCAACTTCACGCTCATCATCGCGCAGGCGGCGGCAATCGTTTCCTACATCCCCGTGGGAATGATCGCCTCTAAGATCGGCAGAAGAAAGACCATTCTTGCAGGAGTCGCGATCCTCGCATCCGCGTTCTTCATTGGCAACTTTATTACCCCTACCACGCCCGAGCTCGTTATGTATCCTGTATTCGTTCTTGCGGGCATTGGCTGGGCAACCATCAACGTAAACTCCTTCCCGATGGTTGTTGAGCTTGCAAGAGGCGGCGACGTTGGCAAATATACGGGTTACTATTACACCGCTTCTATGGCGGCACAAATCGTCGCGCCCATTCTGTCGGGCTTCCTGTATGACCTGATCGGCATGCGCTACGAATTCTTTGCATTTGGTACGGCATTTGTTCTGTTCTCGTTTGTTACCATGTTCTTTGTAAAGCACGGCGACGCCAAGGTGATCGAGAAGAAGGATCTGCTCGAGCAGCTCGACGTTGATTGATGCCTATGATGATATTGGTCAACGTTCTTGTATTACTCGCGCTCCTTGCGGTAATACTGTTTGCAATTTATCTGTTTGTGCTTGTTCGCCCCACCAAAAAGACAAAGCCCGATCCTGTACTCCTGCGCGACTATGCGCACAGAGGACTCCACAACGGCAAGGATGCGCCCGAAAACTCATTGGCGGCATTCGAGGCAGCCTGCCGTGCAGGATACGGCATTGAGCTTGACGTTCAGCTCTCGCGCGACGGCAAGGTCATGGTCTTTCACGATGGCACGCTCGTTCGTATGACGGGATGCGACAAAAAGCTATGCGAGCTGACGGCAGAGGAATTGAGCGCTCTTACGCTCGGGGACTCCGACCAAACGATCCCCACCTTTGAAGAGGTGCTTGCCCTTGTTGACGGCAGAGTTCCTTTGCTTGTTGAATTGAAGGGCTCCACTTTGGACACCTCGCTTTGCCCCAAGGTTGCAGAGCTGCTTCAAAATTACAAGGGTCCCTACTGCATCGAATCCTTCAATCCGTTCCTTGTTGGAAACATGAAAAAGCGTTTTCCCAATACCTTTTGCGGTCTGCTTTACGAAAACGACTGGAAAAGAAAGAAAAAGAAGACCGCGCTTCTCCTTGTGCTTTCCGCAATGGCGCTCAACGTTGTGGCACGCCCCGACTTTATTGCGTTTTACAAAGAGGATAGAGATGCGCTGCCTGTAAAGATCACCACAAAATTCTTTGGCGCGCCCAAATTCGTTTGGACTGTGGACAAGCAAGAAGAGCTTGACACCGCCCACAAGAATGGCGAACTGCCGATATTTGAGAACATCTTTTAAGTGAATATGACTCTATAAACACAAACCGCACCGTCAACTGCTGACGGTGGGGTTTGTGTTGTGAAAGAAATCTTTGTTGTAGGGCGGGGATTGGACTTTTCTAACCCATAAACCACAAACAAACCCACTGTATGTCATCCTGAGCGAAAAAATCGCATTGCGATTTTGTAGTCGAAGTTTTTCCGAGCGAGGAGCGAGGAAAAACCGAGGAGCAAGGGCGACGATGGGATCTCCGAACGAATTTGGGTGGCTTGCCATCGCAAATGTAACTCATTATATCATAAAACCCCCAAAATTTAAATAAGACGGTTTGAATTTTCACTCAAACCGTCTTATTTGTTAGAACTCACTTACAATACTGAACATTACAAGGTTTCTTGTCACACAAACCAAATATTTCTTTTTACACTACACCGTAAGCGAGCATTGCGTCTGCAACTTTGAGGAAGCCTGCGATGTTAGCACCTGCAACCAGGTTGCCTTCCATGCCATACTTCTTTGCGGCAGCTACGGAGCTATCGTAGATGTTCTTCATAATGTCTTTCAGTTTTGCGTCAACCTCGGCTGCGGACCAGCTGTAACGCATGGAGTTCTGGGACATTTCCAAGCCGGATACGGCAACGCCGCCGGCATTTACTGCCTTAGAGGGAGCAACCACTACGCCGTTTGCCTGCAGGTATGCAACCGCCTCGTTGGTGGTAGGCATATTGGAAACCTCAACGTAGTACTTCAGACCGTTTGCAACCATCTTCTTGGCATCCTCAATGTTGACCTCATTCTGTGTAGCGCAAGGCATAATGACGTCAACCTTTTCTCCCCAAGGCTTTTGACCGGCGAAGAAGGGAACACCAAACTTGTCGGCATAGTCCTCAACGCGGTTGCGGCAGGAGGCACGCATTTCCAGCAGGTAGTCGATCTTTTCTTGGGTAGAAACGCCGTCCTTATCGTAAACGTATCCGTCGGGACCGGAGATGGTAACGACCTTGCCGCCAAGCTCGTTGACCTTGATAACAGTACCCCAAGCAACGTTACCGAAGCCGGAGATGGCAAAGGTCTTGCCCTTGATCTCTTCGCCGTAGGTCTTAAGCATTTCGGCGGTGTAGTAAACTGCACCAAAGCCGGTTGCCTCAGGGCGAATGAGAGAGCCGCCGTAGGAGCGTCCCTTACCGGTCAGCACGCCGGTGAACTCATCACGCAGTCTCTTGTATTGACCAAACAGATAGCCGATCTCGCGTGCGCCAACGCCAATGTCACCTGCTGGAACGTCGGTGTCGGGGCCGATGTACTTTTGCAGCTCGGTCATAAAGCTCTGGCAGAAGCGCATAACCTCTCCGTCAGACTTGCCCTTGGGGTCAAAGTCGGAGCCGCCCTTACCGCCGCCCATAGGCAGACCTGTCAGGGAGTTCTTAAAGGTTTGCTCAAAGCCGAGGAACTTGATAATGCTCTCGTTTACCGAGGGGTGGAAGCGCAGGCCGCCCTTGTAGGGACCAATCGCGCCATTGAACTGAACGCGGAAGCCGCGGTTGACCTGAACCTTGCCATTGTCATCTACCCACGGAACGCGGAATTTGATGATTCTTTCAGGCTCGACCATCATATCAATGATGCCGCGCTCAATATAAATAGGGCTTTGCTCCACAACGGGCTCGAGGGATTCGAGAACTTCACTAACCGTTTGATGGAACTCGCTCTCGCCGGGGTTACGGGCGATAACGTCAGCCAAAACTTTCTTTAAATATTCATTTTGAATGCTCATAATAGGTTTTCCTCCTTTTGGGCATTTTTGCAAGATGGATGCCGCAATGCTGCATCCGACACCTTTGCGGAAAGGCGTTTTTTGCAAAAAGGCGCATTTCTATGCAACTATTATAATACAGATGATGCAATTTGTCAACGGCTTTTTTGCAAAAAAATGATGCTTGGAAAAACTTTTTATCCGATGTTTTCGGGGTTTCAGAGGTCAAACAATTCACTCAAGCGCCGAGCGGTGTCTCCCATGGGGGCAGAGAGCGGCAGGCGGTATTCCGCACGGCAGAGCCCCATAGCCGCCATAACGTGCTTGACGGGGATGGGATTGGTCTCCCAAAACAGAGCCTGCATACGGGTAAGGATCTGTTTTTGTCGCGCATACGCGAGCTTCCAATCTCCTGCGGCGCACAACCTGCAGATTTCGGTCATTTTGCGCGGCGCTATGTTAGAGTAGACCGATATCACGCCCGCCGCTCCCAAGCGCATCGCGGCGACTGTGTGGTGATCGTTGCCCGTGTAGACGTCAAGCTCCGCAGAGCATTCACTGCACAAGTTGGCAAGGAGCGAGAGGTCGGGGGAAGCCTCCTTCGCCGCCACAATACGAGGGTGCTTAGCGAGCTCGCGGTAGTGGGGGAGCGTCATCGAAAAGCCCGTTCTTGCGGGTACGTTGTAAAGAATGAGCGGTTTTTTGGTAGCATCTGCAATTGCGTGATAGTGAGAGACGATGCCGCGGTCGTTGGTGCGGTTGTAATAGGGTGTGACCGCGAGTAGGGCATCCGCACCGCTCTCGGCTACCGCCGCCGCCAGCTCGCACGCGTGTGCGGTGGAATTGGAGCCACACCCCGCCAAAAGCGGCAGACGTCCCCCGATCTGCCGCGCGGCAAAGGACACAAGGTCGGCATGCTCGCGCAGAGAAAGCGTTGGACTTTCCCCCGTCGTCCCCGCCAAAAGGATCGCGCCAACGCCTGCATCAATCTGAAGCTCTATCAGATTTTGCAAGCTTTCGTAGTCAATCTCCCCTTTATAAAAGGGCGTGATCAAAGCGGTACACACACCCTTAAATACGGTTTGTTTTTCAATGCTCATAGAAAGAATCCTCCTATTCATATCAGCATTTTGGTTTATGGTTTATTATCAATCAGCCTGTCATCCTGAGCGGAGTCGAACTTTCACCGAGTGAATAACGAGGTGAAAGCAAGGCGCGTA
>JAZNYU010000229.1:0-15857 GCA_045594605.1 Eubacteriales bacterium | reverse complement strand
GCCGCCGATATTGCCGGGATTGATGCGGATCTTATCGATACCGGCATGCGCCGCTTCGAGCGCCAGTTTATAGTCAAAATGAATGTCCGCAACGAGCGGAATGGACACGGCTTCTTTAATCGCCGGGATGAGACGCACGGCATCCATGTCGGGGATGGCGGCACGGAGGATCTGACAGCCGGCCTTTTCGAGCTCGACCGCCTGACGCACGCTGCCCTCAATGTCTATGTTTGCGCGCACCAGTACGCGCGCGATGGTGCGTTGCAGATCGAGGTGCGAGATGTATTGCAAATCTCCTACCTTGCGGAACTTAATGCGCACGATGCGAGAGCCCTCAACGGGTTCCCAAACGCTCTTGTCCTGCTTTTGAGGCAGGGGATCGTCGCTCTCGGTGGCTTGCATCTCCTTGCAGCCGGGGCAAACGGCACGCACACCGCCCAGCTTGTTAGCACCGCACGCCGAGCAATGCTCGCGGCAGTTGGGGGTTGTCGTCTCGCCGTAGGCTTTTTCGTGCTCGCGCAGGAAGAATTCCTTGCTTACGCCGCAGTCGATAATGTCCCAAGGCAAGATCTCATCCGTGCCAAACTTGCGGTTGGCATAAAACGCAGGGTCAACGCCCGTGCGCTCAAACACGGAGAGCCACTTGTCGTAGTCAAAGTATTCGTCCCAAGCATCAAAGCAGAAGCCCTCACGGCAAGCAAGCTCAAGCGCATCCGAGAGGCGGCGGTCACCGCGCGCGAGGACTGCCTCAATGCGAGAGACCTTTGCATCGTGGTGCACGTATCTGACGTGCTTGTTCTTGATCTTTGTTTTGAGATATTCCTGCTTTTCGGCTAGCATCTCCATCGTGTCCTGCGCCTCCCATTGGAAGGGAGTGAAGGGCTTGGGAATGAAGCAAGAAACGCTGACCGTTACCTGAACGGGGCGCGCCTTGTTGCGGTGAGGATTTTGATAGTAAGCATCCACCACGTGCTCGGCAAGGGTTGCAATGCCCTCAATATCCTCGAGCGTTTCGGTGGGCAGTCCGTTCATAAAGTAGAGCTTGACCGAGTTCTTACGCGCATCAAACGCAACGTTTACGGCGCGCATGACGTCCTCCTCGCGCACGTTCTTGTTAATAACGTCGCGCAGTCTTTGCGTGCCCGCCTCGGGCGCAAAGGTCAGGGAAGAGGAGCGCACCGACTCAATGCGGCGCATCAGATCCTTGTTAAAGCTATCCACGCGGAGCGAGGGCAGAGAAAGACTGACCATGTTGTTGTCGGTCCAGTTCAGGAGCTTGTCGCAAAGCGGTTCGAGCGAGGTGTAGTCACTGATAGAGAGCGAGGAAAGCGAAATTTCCTCATATCCCGTGGAGTTGTAAAGCGCCTTTGCTTGGCGGTTGAGCACGTCCGCGCTCTTCTCACGCACAGGGCGGTAGATCATACCCGCCTGGCAGAAGCGACAGCCGCGAATGCATCCGCGATAGACCTCGAGCATAATGCGGTCGTGCACGGTCTCAATGTAGGGCATGACCACCTTATCGGGGAAGTAGACCTTGTCCAGATCCTTGATGATCTGCTTGGTGACCTGACGGGGGATGTCATCATAGATCGGCGTGTAAGCCTTGATGGTGCCGTCAGCGTTGTAGGTAACCTCATAAAGCGAGGGAACGTACACACCCGGGATGGTTTTGGCAGCCTCGTGCAAAAAGCCCTGACGGGTATAGCTGCCGTCCTCTTTCATTTGGATGTAAAGGCGAACGATTGCAGGGAGCATATCCTCACCCTCGCCGATGTTGAACAGATCAAAAAAGTCTGCAATCGGCTCGGCGTTGTAGGCGCAGGGACCGCCACCGATGATGAGGGGATCCGCCTCGCCGCGATCCTTTGTGCGCAAAGGAAGCTTTGCCAAGGAGAGCATATTGAGCACGTTTGTGTAGCTCATTTCATACTGCAAGGTAAATCCGATAAAATCGAATGATGAGAGCGGATCGCCGCTCTCCAGTGCGGTCAGGGGCAGGTCATGCTCACGCATCTTCTCCTGCATATCCGTCCAAGGGGTAAACACACGTTCGCACCAAATGTCGGGGTGTGCATTGAGCGCACCGTAAAGCAGGCGCATACCCAAATTGGACATACCGATCTCATACGTATCGGGGAAGCAGAAGGCAAAACGCGCTTTGATATCTTCTTTATTTTTGATGATCTCGCCGTACTCGCCGCCCGCATATCTGCCGGGCTTGGAGACGGATTTGAGAATGGTACTGTTGAGTTTGGTTGAATGGTTCATAATTGTCCTTTTCTTTGCGCGGTTTTATTTTTCACGCTTAAGGTAAAGCGTGCGGCGACTTACAAGCACGCCGGAAAGAATAGCCGTTGCCAAAATCCAAGCAAGATAATAACCGCCAAACAAAATGGGGGTAAGAATGGATTGTTGGGAGATCAGCATGATCACAAGCGTTCCAAGGAATGCAATGGCAGCTGCCGCGGCTTGCATATAAAAGCTCAGGCGTCTGGTCTTGTTGATCTTTTTTGCGGCGTAAAGCGGATTGACGATGTGTGCCTCACCGCCAAGAGATACGGCGCCGGTGTCCGAAATTTCAAGCACGGCATCGGATTCGTATTTTCCGGGCTTGATCACGCGAACGGGAACGGCATCGGTATAGCGGATCTGCTCGAGGAACTCTTCCTGCAGATTGGGGTTGTAGGATTGAATGGCAACCGACGTGGTGGCGTCTGCCAAACGTTCGGCAATTACCTCAAAGCGAGGGTCAAGTGCGTATTCAATATCATAGGTCAGCTTGAGAATACCGTCAACGGCAAAATACAAAAGTCCTACGTTTGCGGCGCGGCGCAAGGTGCGGTCTGCCGTCTCACGGGGGATTCGGATGCCGCTCTTCTTCAGGAACGTCGCATCTCCCGCAATCACGTGGTATTGATTGTCGATCACGGCTTCAACACCCGTGTCGGCAATGCGAACAAGAGCAACGTTCGGGTCGGGCGTCTTGGTGGCAGTTGCTCTGCCGATTTCCTCAAGGCTTCCGCCAATTTTGCGGAAGAGGATGCCCGCAAGCTTCAGGTCACGGCGCAGATCGTCGTTGTTTTCACGCACCGAAAGCTCGGAGCAGCTAACGGCTCTGCAAAGGCGATAATCGTTAAAGATAACGGTTTTGGATTCGTTGTATTCCTCTACTGCCTCCTCACCAACAAGAGCACAGTTGGCGTGCGTTAAGAGGTTGTTTGCGTGGGAGAGGGGGAAGAAGAAGCCAAAGCAAGCGGCGCCGGGCAATCCAAGCACGGTAACGGCTGCAAAGGCGTTGAGTGCATCGGCAAGACCGCTTGTCAGTGCCACAATAAAGCCTGCCAAAAAGCCGAGCGCGATGGGGAGCGTGAGCAAAATACGGAAGGGCTTGTGCGCGGCTTCCATTTCGTTAAAGCGGCGGAAGAAGCCAACCGTAAGTGTTGCATCGTGAACGTGATAAAAGCCTTCGTCAAGGTCGTCGTTGATGATCTTGATCAATTTCTTTCCTTGCTTGAGTTTCTTTTTGCGAGGCTCGGTGGGCTCCAGAACGGTTTTTGGCGTGTTTGCCGACAGGATGCGGAAAACGCGCATCTCGCTTGTCAGACGGAAAACGTCACACACCGAAAGCAAAAGCACGGCACCCACGGCAACGCAGTTGAGGCGCAGCATAGGGATCTGCGCGATCATAGCGATCAGATCGTAAAGCAACACGAAAGGTATAGTTACCGAAAGCGTTGAGTAGGGGGTGGGGAGTGTTTTGAAGTAGCTGCGAATGCCCGCGTTGAACTGTCTGTACGAAAGTCCCGTAACCGCCACCATCAAAACGGTGGAGAGGATGGGGAAGAGCAAGGGCGTGGATGCGGCAAAGTCTGCGATCACACCGCCAATGAGCACGGGATAGTCCAAAAGCAGGATCACCAACAAGGCGATTGCGGAGAGGATGGTGCGAATGATCAAAAAACGGCGATCGTACATATATTTTGCCATGGTGCGCTCTTTGTTTTGCGGTGTGATCGAATCCTCACCGCTGTAACCGAACGCTGTGCGGTAGCGCTTGTTGCTCTCACGCGACATGCGGTGCAAATGATCGTACTTCAGCTTTTTGAGGTTGTCATAACCAACCAGGCGGCCAAGCTCGCTCTCATATCCCAACTCAAAGATCATTTCAATGTCATCATCCGAAAAACCGCTGCGGCGGCGGATGATCTCCATTGCACTCATCTTCTTTTCTGCCAATGCCTCGCGGCGCATTTGCATGCGCTGAATGAGATTCGTCGGCTTCTTTTTTTGTTGAATGACCTCGGGTGCATCGATCGGAATTTCTTCCGAGGGGGGGAGATCGGCTTCTATAAATTCATCATATGCCTCATCAAGTGCCTCGTCCAAGATCTCATCGCGGGAGCGTTGCGTTTGCCCAATGGTTTGTAAGGGGCGCACGCGCTTGCGCGGAGCGGACTTTTGCGAGGTGGAGAGCGACGTGTTCGTCGGCTTCTTTTGAGATGTATTCGATTTTGCTTGCGACGTCGGGGGAGTCGTCTTTTTTTGTTCGGGGGATGCCGTCTTTTTGACCTTTGGCAGCTCCGAATTCTGATTTTCTTTCATAGTGGCTCCTTTCCGATAGAGTTTAAAACGGGGTGTCAGGAATGATGCTGACGGGCGGCTTCTGCCAAAAGGATCGCTGCCGCGGTGGAGACGTTAAAGGAGTTGACCTGCCCGTACATGGGGATGGAAATGATGGCATCGCAGGTCTTTTGCACGATCTGCGAAACGCCGTTGCCCTCACTGCCAAGAACGATGGCGCATGCACCCTTAAGGTTGGTGGCATATACGCTTTCACCGCCTGCCTCGGCGGCAAAGGTCCAAACGCCCTTTTGCTTGAGGGATTCCACGGTTGAAGCAATGTTGGCAACCTTTGCTACGGCAAGATGCTCAATAGCGCCTGCCGATGCCTTGGTTACAAGAGGAGTCAGCCCTACGGCGCGACGCTTGGAAATGATCAGTCCGTGCGCACCGCAGCACTCGGCACAACGAATGATGGCACCAAGGTTGTAGGGGTCGGTAATGCCATCGCAAATGACGATGAGGGGATCCTCGCCGCGTTCCTTTGCAATGTCCAAAATATCCTCAACCGTGCAGTATTCTTTTTCTGCCGCATAGGCGATCACGCCTTGGTGGGGGGCATAGCCCGAGATGGCATCCAGCTTGGGCTTCTCGGTCTCAATAACGGGAATACCGCGCTCGATCGCTTGCGCAACGAGAACAACGATAGAGCCTGTTCGCTCGCCCTTTTGCACGAGCAGCTTATCAATGTCACGGCCTGATTTGAGCAGCTCGCCAACGGCATTGCGACCGATCACAGCACCGTTTTCGTAGTCACCGTGAATGCCCACATCCTCATCCTTGGGAGCTTTTGTTTCTTTTTTGTAATCCGCGCGCGGAGTGCGATCGCGTCTGTCATTATTTTTATCGTTTTTTCTAAAGTCGCGGCGGGGCGCGCCATTCTTTTTCTTTTCCATAGACGTAGGACTTGTCCTTTCTGCAATCAAAGATACTTTCTTACCTATAATTATAACACAATAAATGATTTTTGTATAGAGGATTTTGAAAAAATGTCGTCTTTTCGGGAATTTTTCGCTCAACAGGATTTGACAAAAAACAACAAAAAGGGAAGAAACCGTCGGTTTCTTCCCAAATGTATTATTGCTTCGGCTTTTTAAAGTTCCATTCCGCAGGGTTTGCGGTGAAATCCTGCTCCTCGGGCAGATAGTGTTGTTCTTCTTTCCAATAAATTTTGCGATCGTTGACATCCTTGTAGAACGCGCGTGCCTTTTCGGGGTCGGGGCGCACCATCAGGGAGACGTAGGTCCATTGCAAACGGGAGCGCTTGACGTTGTCGAGCTTGTCCCCGGCATCTCTCTCGGCGGCATCCCACCAAGACTCAATTGCATCATAGACAACCTCGTACGTCTCACGCGGAACGGTCATAAAGGGACGCTCGTAGATGTTGATGTGTCTTGCCTTTGCCGCACCGTTGAACCAATCCAGGAAGGCGCGGATGTTGCGCCAGCCCTTGCCGTAGTACGCTTCCAGAAAGCCGTTGATAAGGGCTTGATAGGTCGATTCTGCCATCATCGGCTCCCATGCAAGCTTTGCAAGCATATAGGCGCGCAGCTCGGCGAACTCACCCGAGAAGGACTGATAATTGCCCTCGGGATACATACCCTTAACGCCGTGCTCTGCATAAAAGCGCATATTGTCACGCAGGACGTTGAAGTTGGGGTAGGGCGCAAGATAGTTTGCGAAATTGGTAACGTAGTCCCAAATGTAAATGCGATCACAAATGCGGTTCCATTCCTCCAGATCCTTTACGTATGCGCGATTGCGCGAGCAAGCGTCCCAAGAGAGCGGATGCGTAAAGCAACACTCAAAGGAGCAAAGACGGATGATGACGTTGGGGAGAGGCTTTGTATATTTTGGAACGTTGCGCGTATAGCGATAAGCCAAGGTCTCGATCGCAACCTCGGGGTAATCATCCTTAATGTCAGCGGCAACGGCATTGACAAGGCGCAAAAGGGTACCCATGTGGCTTCCTTCCTCAGCGTCGATTGCGGCACAGCGCTCGCACTTGCAATATTTTTCGTTATCGTTTTGCGAGATGGAAACAAGACGAACGGATGGGTCTTTTTTGAGCCAATCACGCGTATATTGAATGGCTTTTTGAATTACCTCCGGATCGGTCAGGCAGGGCTGTTGACTTTGTGGGCAACCTGTAATATTCTCCATCGTGTGCACAAATTTACCCGCCCACTTCATGTATCCGCCGTGACGAGGATCGTTGCTCGTATGCGTGTTCACACGGTTGGCAATGCGCCATTCAAGGTCGTCTTCACCCAGATAGAAGCTATCCTGACGGTACTCGAAAATAGGGGAGAAGGACTCCTCGAGCTCGCCAATTTCCGCACCTTCACCCCAAGTAGTTACACCGGGAGCGTAGTGGCGCACGAGAAGATATTTTTCCAAAAATCCGTAAACACCATAAATGATTCCGCGCGGACCGTGACCGATGACGGTCAATTTTTCGGGCACGTTGATAATAGAGTATCCCTCTTCGTCGGTAAGATCCTCCTCAATATGAAGATCGATCACACCCTTGCCACCAATCATTTTCTCACCCGTGATCGTCTCGATCCAGTGGCGCATAATCTCGCCCGCATGCTCCTCTGCAGGGGATGCACCGCAGCGAATATCGTATTCCAAGGCGGATAGCCCGCAAAGTAAAATATTACCCATAGTAGTTCCTCCTGATGATAAAAAAGATAGTCATATCTTCCCCCCTATTATAGCACAATTTGATGGACATGTCAACGAAAATGCCGCAATTTGCAAGAAAAAAGGAAGGCTTTTACCTTCCTTTTTTTATTGCCAGGAATGTATGATAGGCTCGATCAAAGATAAATAAAAATCAATATGGTAGACCGTTTTTCCAATACCGTAAAGTGCCAAAGGGGAAAAGCATAAATAGCAAATGGTAACGACGCCTGCCGTAAGCTTTTCTTGCGCATCCGCAGAGAGCTGTTCTTTGATCAGACTGAATATAAAAAATATTACCAAACCAATTATACCGCCCAGAGTGTTCAGAATGAGGTCCATTCCTTCCAGACCGCCAATGGCTGTTACAAACTGCATTCCTTCAAACGTAAGGGATAACAAAAAGCTCCATAAAAAAGCTTTTATATAGGGATAGCTTTTTGAAACGGCAGCAACCAAAAAGCCGAAGGGAATAAAGGCAAGAATATTGAGAATATTGGTTCGTCCGGCTGAAGTACTCCATGAAAAGTAATAGGGAGTAAACTTGTTGTGGGAAAACGGATTTTCAAAATTGAGGGAATGATGATTCTTTATGCCATAGTTAATGCTGCTTTGAATGCCTTGAAGAGAATTCATCTTTAAAAATATTGCCCAAATTAAAACGACGATATAGATAATTAATAATATGCGGAAATGCTTTTCGATTTTTTCTAGCTTTGTTTCTATTTTTGGTTCCGTTTCCGGTTCCATCTCCATTTCAAATTCCATCTCTAACCTCATCAATCTGTGTTCTGATTACTATTATAACATGGTATATTTGCTGTGTCAAGAAAAAAGTGGAAAAAAAGGAAGGCTTTCGCCTTCCTTTTTACTGTATCAATTCAATTTATACTTCAGTCTCAAATTATCGGCGATCATGGCAATAAATTCGGAGTTTGTCGGCTTGCCGCGATTGTTTTGAATGGTATAGCCAAAATAGGAGTTGAGCGTATCTACGTCGCCTCTGTCCCATGCAACCTCAATGGCGTGACGGATGGCGCGCTCAACTCTGCTGGTCGTGGTGGCATACTTTTTGGCAACGCTGGGGTAGAGGACCTTTGTAACAGAGTTGATAATGTCCGAATCCTTAATGGTCAAAAGGATCGCCGTGCGCAAATATTGGTATCCCTTAATATGTGCAGGAACACCGATCTGATGAATGATCTGCGTGACCTGCGACTCAATATCAGGACCTTTCTCGGTCTCTTGCAGAGCCACCGCGGGAATGTCCTGCACGCGGCGCGCCGCAATGCTTTGAATATGCTCGGCAAGACTGACAAGGTTAACGGGCTTGAGCAAACAGAGCTCAGCTCCCGCCTCGGAAGCTTGAATAAAGATGCTTTGATTGGAAACAGAGGATACCACTATAAAGGAAGGTGCTTTGTCGCTGCCCCAATCCATTGTGCGCGCATTGCGAAGAACGCCAATGCCATCCAGCTTAGAAAGCCAAACGTCAAGAAGCACGACCTCAGGATGAATTTGCGACATTTTGAGCACAGCTTCCTCACCGTTTACCGCTTCCTCAATATTGCGGTATCCGGCGCGCATCAAGCCCTCGCGCACCTGCGCACGCCAAACGGGGCTTTCATCTGCAATCAAAAGTTTCGTTTTGTATTCCATAATTCCATTTTTCCTCCAACTTTCATTTTGTTATGACAGTAATATTTTACCATAAATGTAATAAATTTACAATATCAAACAAGAAAAAATATTCCCCAAAAATTTTGGGGAATATTTGGTAAATTTTACCAAGTCGGTAGTCGATTTATGGGTTAATGCGAGTGTTTGCAGGGTTCTTTGAAGAAATCTGTCAGATCCATCTCAAATCTGCCGTCGGCATTGCGCGAAAAACCGATGGCCTTTACAAGCGTTTCATTGTCGCATTTTGCATCAAAATAAGCGCGATGTACGCCGCAAAGATCAATAAAATTGAGTGCGGCACGACCCATAACGAACATTGGCTCGAACTCATATTTTTCGGGAACGTGCGCAAAATCGATGATAGAGCCGCCGCCCGCGTTCATTGTGAATTGACAAATACCGCGCAATTCACCGTCTACCAGAGCCTTGTAAGCCAGGAGCTCGGTGCGAAAGGGAACGCCACAAATGCGCGCGATCTCCTCCTGTTCAGCCTTATTTTGAATCGGTAATACTTCCAGCATAGTCTTTATCCTTTCTTTTTTGGGGCAGTCAAATACTCTACTTCGTCGGGGGTGAGCTCACGCCATTTGCCAAGGGGAAGATCCCCCAAGCCAAGGTCGCCAATGGCGATGCGTTGCAGGCGGATGACCTTGAGCCCCACCGCCTCGCACATACGGCGGATCTGGCGGTTGCGCCCCTCATAAAGGTTCATTTGCACCGTGTCGGGGGCAAGCTTTTTAACGGTGACGGGTTGCAGGCGGTAGCCGTCAAGCTCCATTGGTGCGCGGAGCGCAGAGAGCTGCTCCTTTGTCAACACCGTTGAGAGGGTAACGTGATAGATCTTGGGGATCTCGTGGCGCGGATGCGTGAGCCTATTGGCAAACTCGCCGTCATCGGTCAGGAGCAAAAGCCCCTCCGAATCCATATCGAGCCGCCCGACGGGATAAACACGCGCGCCAACGCCCGCGGTCAGGTCTGCCACGGTGGGGCGACCTTTTTCATCCTGCATCGTGGTCACAAAGCCGCGCGGCTTGTTGAGCAAAATGTAGCGGCGCTTTGCGTTTTCGCGGCGGGGCAGGATGCGCCGACCCTTGTATTCGACAACGTCAACGGTGGGGTCGATAGAATCCCCAATCTGTGCCACGGCACCGTTTACCTTGACCTTGCCTGCGGCGATCTCAGCCTCGGCAGCTCTGCGCGAAAGCACTCCGCAGTCCGAAAAGAATTTTTGCAACCGCACCCGATCGCCTCCTTTGTTTTTTATGTAAAGTAGATCGTTTTCTTCCTTAATATATATGCTCTTTTGTGAGGATCAGGAGAATAAACTGCGCAACCAAAGCAAAAAACGTTGCCACAAGCTCAAGCGCGGTGCGTATTTTTCCACCGTATATTGGGCAATGAGAGGGATCTCTCCAATGATCTCCCGTGTTCCGTCATTGTTTGTGTCACATACAAAGAGCATTCGTCCGTATACGTCGCCCTCCTTGACGGGAGCGTAGAGATGGCGCGGACATTCCATCGTTTGTTCGATCACGCCCACACTCGTGGGGAGCGTAACAGAGTAGCTTTGGGATACGCCTACGGTAACGTAGGACTCCTTGCCGCCCACCACGGGCAGGCAAAGGCGAAAGTCGGCAGGGCATAGCTCCACCGAGCGATAATTGGCAAAGCCGTAATCCAACAGCTTGGTATGATCATTCCAGTCATCGGGCGAATCAATGGTCACGGCAATCATGGTGACACCGTCACGCTCGGCAGCCGAGACCAGGCAACGACCGCTTTTTTGCGTGTATCCTGTTTTCACCCCGATGCATCCGTCGTATTGGCGGAGCATTTTGTTGTGATTGACGAGCAAACGCACGCCGTCACTGTCCTGATGGGGAATGGTGATCTTTCGTGTAGAGACAATGGTTTTAAGAAGGGGATCTTGCAGAGCCGCTTGCGCGATGCGTGCCAGCTCATATGCCGTTGTATAGTGCGCTTCGGCATCTAACCCGTGGGGATTGGCAAAGTGTGTGTCAACAAGACCTATAGAGGTCGCTTTTGCATTCATCGCATCCACAAACGCTTCCTCGCTGCCCGAGATGCCAATGGCAATGGCAACGGCGGCATCGTTGGCAGATTCCAGCATCAAGGCATATAAAAGCTCTTCAAGCGTCAGTTTTTCACCCTCGCATAAATAAACGGAAGAGCCCTCTGTTCCCACCGCGCGCCCGTCAACCGTGATCACTGTGTCGGGGGTGGCAAGCTCGAGAGCCACAAGCGCGGTCATGATCTTGGTCGTGCTCGCCATAGGGAGGCGCGCGTGCGCATTCTTTTCATAAACCGCTATGCCGCTATCCGCTTCCATCAAAAGAGCACTCTTTGCCGAAAGGGAAGTGGTGCTCGAAGGGCTTTCCTCTGCACGCATGGGAAGAACAAAAGCGCAAAAAAGACAGGAAAACGCCAAAATAAAGCTTAAAACTCTGCAAATTTTCATTATAAATAACACCCTCCGGAAAAAATACATTTGGTAATGTATATTTTTCCGGAGTGTGTTTTATGTCTTTTTAGCAGATAATGAACCGATTAACGGATTATTTTACCGTACCGCTATCAAGCGTCTTTTCGGAGATCTTACCGCGTTTGTTGTGAGGAACAGGAATATCGTCTTCCTCAACTGCTTGTTGCTTCTTAGCCAGCTTGTTAGCCTTTCTTTCTGCACGCTTTTCAGCTCTTGTCTTAGCAGGAGCAACAGGTTCAGCAACAGCCTCTTCAACCTGGGTGAGGTCTTCCTCAGCGATTGCACCCTCATTCAGGGCAGCCTGCTTCTTAGCTTCAATCAGAGCATCCTTTTCAGCGTCGATCAGAGCGCGCTTTTCAAGCTCGGACTCGGCACGTGCCAGAGCAGACTTGAGAGCTACGAGCTCAGCTTCCAGAACGTCGAGTCTGACTTGTTGCTTATCAAGCTCCTTGCCTGCCTTAGCAGCCTTTTGAGCCTTGGTTACGCCCTTCTTCTTAGCCTTGATGATGGCTTGCTTTTGAGCCTCAAGGATGGTGAGCTTTTCAAGATCGCTCTGTGCTGCTGCGTAAGCTTCATCATAACCGGACATTTCAGCCTCGAATACTTCTTGTTCAGCATTCTTAACTTGAATTTCCTTTTGAGCCTTCAGGAGAGCACGCTTTTCAATGTCGATCAGCTTTTGTTGTTGATCTGCGTTTTCAGCAGCGAGGAGGGCAGCGTTGAATGCTGCAATCGCCTTAACGGTTTCTTCCTCGTCAGCCTCAGCCTTGGTCAAGCCGCGCTTCTTAGCCTTGATGATAGCCTTTTGTTGTTCTTCAATGAGTTGATCCTGCTCGCTGCGTGTCTTAGCGTTTGCAAGAGCAGTGTTGAGATCGGACATTTCGCACTCGAACTCGGAGTACTTGGGATCTGCAGGAGCCTTTTGAGGCTTGAGCATTGCCTTTTCTTCGGTTTCGAGAATTGCCTTCTTTTCCTCTGCGGTTTGAGCAGCCTTGAGGGCAGCGTTGAACTTCATAACCTCAGCATATACGCGGCTGTTGGCTGCGTCGTAGGTCATGGGCAGACCCTTTTGTGCTCTCTTTTCCTTGAGGATGGTTTGCTTTGCACCCTCAACGATGGTTTGTTGTTGCTCGGGAGTTTGAGCAGCCTGCATAGCAGCATCATACTTGTTCATAGCAGCATCAAACTCAGGATTGGTGGTAGCCATTGCCTGCTTTTGCTTGTTGATGAACTCGTACTTTTCTGCGGGAGTTTGTGCGTTGTTATAAGCAGAATTGAAAGCAGCAACCTCTGCTAAGTATCTTTCTTCAGCAGGATTGTATGTTCCGCGAACCTTCTTCTTCTTAGCATTCAGAATTGCATTTCTTTCAGCCTCGATGATAGCGGCTTGTTGTGCGGGAGTGGTTGCATGGTTCCAGTTGGTGTTCAGAGTGTTCATTTCAGACTGAAGCTCTTGTTGATCTCTGGTGAGAACGGGAGCGGTAGGTCTGGATTGAAGCATTGCCTTCTTTTCGGCTTGGATGATAGCGTGCTTTTCTCTGGGGGAGTGAGCAGCGGCGAGGGCAGCGTTGAATGCCTGAACCTCGTATGCAACTCTTTCAACAGAGCCGTCTCTCTTTGCACGTTGCTTCTTTGCGTTGATAACAGTTTGCTTTTGAACGTCGAGAATGGTTCTCTTTTCGTCCTCGGTCTTAGCAGATCTCCAAGCGGAGTCGAGGGTGTTCATATCGGATTCAAACTGCATCTGCTCGGGAGTCTTAACTCTTGCCATAGCGGGCTGGAGCATTGCTCTCTTTTCAGCCTCAATAACTGCCTGCTTTTGAGCAGGAGTTCTTGCTGCCTGCATAGCGCTGTTGAACTCGTTGATCTCTCTTTCGGTTCTGCGAGGAGCAGAAGCGTAGATGTTCTGTCTTTCAACGTCAATAATTCTTTGTTGCTCGTCGGTATTGGGAGCAGCAGCAAGAGCAGCGTTGAACGCTCTGATTTCAGCCTCAAGCTGCGCTTGGCTCTCGTCGGGAGTAAGAGCGCGGTTGCGTCTTGCCTTTTGAGATTGAACCTCGTAGGAAGAGTACTGAGCGGGAGCAGTAGCAGCGAGAGCTTGTTGTTGAGCGGTGATCTCAGCTTGCTTTTCGCCCTCGAGCTGAGCGCTGACCTTGGTCTCGGTAATAGCGTTTTGGATATACTCCTTCTCCTCGGGAGTTTGAGCAGCATCCATAGCCATATTGAGAGCCATGAGCTCTGCTTGGAGTCTTGCCATCTTTGCAGCACTCTTGTCGGCCTTCTTTTGCAGCTTTGCAGCTTCCTTTTCTCTCTTCTTCTGTTCCTTGATGCTCATCTTGAGCTCGCGGCGACCAACCTTGGTGTCGGCATAGCGCTCGCCCTCGTCTGCAAGCAGGATCTGCTCGGTCTGAGTTGCAGCTTCACTGTCATAAACAGGAGCTTCATCGGTTGCGAGGATGAGCTGATCACGATACTCGTCTGCAAGCTCGGGTTGAACGTCGACGTCGACATCCACGTCGGTGCTTGCAACAGAGGATTCCTGATAACCGTTCATCAACACGTTCTTAATACGGCCGATGATGTCGGGGGAGTTGTAGATGAGGTCTGCAACAACCTCTACGGGAGTAAGCTTTTCCGACGTCATGGGGATCATATCCACCTTGCCCTCGGGGGTGATGGTCAAAAAGCCAACGGGAACTACGCTTACGCCGGTTCCGCCGCCACCGCCAAAGTTTTTCTTTCCGCCCTCTTCGGTTTTTGTGGGCAGGTCCAAGCCGCCGGAGGCAAAGCCCATAGAAAGCTTGGAAATCGGAATAATTACCATACCGCTAGAGGTAACAATTTGCTTACCTACGATGGTATCCGCATCAATAATGGTGCGTACCTGTTCCAGCGAATTCCGGATTATTTCCTTGATAGAAGATTCGTTTTCCATAATGAATGATCCTTTCGTATACGTGTTAATATATTTTTTAAATCAAATCTAGGTGGGTTGTTTTTCTGCTCGCGTTCACGAAGAGCAGCTTTGCGGTAGGTGCGCTTCTTTTCTTGGTCGTAAGCGTCTACCATTTCAATAATGATTCTGACCGCGCGCCAAATTTTTGCGGTAAAGACGAGGTCAATGCTTGCACTGCAATCGGAGGTGGTGTAATCGGGCTCCACAGCAAGGTCGCCTTCGTGGCGTTCCAGTCTTGTGTAGTTTCTTTCAACGTAGCCTATTAAATAGGAAACAAGTTGAACCACAACTCCATAGAGCAGGGCAGTGTGCGCGGCATCGTTGGTTGCTACGCGAATGTGCAATTTGTTGATTCGGATCTTGACCTTTCCGCGTGTTTTGCGTACAAGCTTTTTCGCAAGCTCCAAAACCATTTCCAAATTTTCTTTCAAATTGGGGACAGGGCAATATTTTTGCGGAATACCGATCTTCTTTTCGGTTCGCTTTGCCGCTTTTTTAGCAGCACGTATTTTTTTGCGTGCGGCTTTCTCGGCGGCACGTTGCTGACGCCTCAGCTCGCGTTTGAGAACGGCTTCGGGGTTGCGGCACCGTGCAAGATTCTTCGGCTTTTGCGGCTTGTTCTTTTTATCCGGATAAACGGTAAACCGAATGCCGCAAACTGAGATCAGGACCCGTAGCTGATCTTGGCTGACAATGCGAATGCTTGCATTGCCAAGGAAGAAGAGCAACACGGCTGTGATCAGAATCACGCCAAGTATTATCAATATTGTAATCAATGCTATCAAGTCAAATCCTCCTTTTCATTGGAGTCGGGCGAGGGGGGCGGTGCAGCGCTTGCTTCGATCGCAACGTCTTCCTCTTCACCGTCAACCGGCTCTGTGTAGTCACTCGGTATGACCTCGCTGTCCACATCAAGCGTCAGTTGCTCTGATTCGGTGTTTTCTTGATTTTCCTGGGCGCCTTCCGCTTGTGCGGCTGCCACACTCAAGGCCTCGGTCTCGGGGAGCTCATCCAGAGCGTTGAGCCCGAATACGCGTAAGAACTTGTCGGTGGTGACGTAAAGCATTGGGCGGCCGGGAGCATCAAGACGTCCCGCGGCTTCTATAAGCCCCTTATCGAGTAGGGAGTTAACGGCATAGGAGCTATCAACACCGCGCACAAGATCAATATACGACCTTGTAACGGGTTGGTTGTAGGCGACCACCGCAAGCACCTCCATTGAAGATGCCGAGAGGTTTCCGCCGCGGCGAATGCCAAGCGCCTCACGAATATAAGGAGCATAACGCTCTTTGGTTGCAAGCTGGCAGGTGGTGGGGTAGAGCAGCAGTTGAATACCGTGATGTGTATCCTCAAGGGCGAAGTGATCAGCCATTGAGCGCACCAGCGTTTTGATATCCTTTGTACTCAAAC